>JANNJX010000626.1:0-5616 GCA_031396005.1 Burkholderiales bacterium | reverse complement strand
GGCACAAGGTGGTCAGTGCCGCCAAGCGCTGTGGCATCGCGCTCAAACAGACGTTTGCCAAGGAGGGCAAGGAATTGCGTCGCAAGGCCGGCGGCTATGCCCACGCCAAGCAGTTCCGCCGCCTGCGCCGCACGGTCAAGCGCCAGCGCACGATCCTGGGTGCACTCATGCGCGATGCACGGCGGGGTCTGGAATCAATTTCGCAGGGAGTTGCAGTGCATGAACCGACGGCGCTGGCCATCGCCGAACTGATGATGTGGCTGGGTCGCGCCGAGCGAATTCGCACCCAGCAGCGCCACAGCAAGAACAAGCTGTATGCACTGCACGCGCCCGAGGTCGAATGCATCGGCAAGGGCAAGGCCAGGAAGCCCTACGAATTCGGCGTGAAGGTCAGCCTGGCCGTCACGCACCAGCATGGCTTGATGGTGGGCGCCCGATCCTTCCCCGGTAACCTCTACGATGGCCACACGCTGGCCGAACAACTCGAGCAGACCAACACGCTGCTGCAAGACATCGGCGTCAAGCCCACCACAGCGGTCGTTGATCTGGGCTTCCGCGGTGTCGACGAAGCCGTAGCACCGGTGCTGATCATCCACCGCGGCAAGTTCAAGTCACTGGACAAGCAGCAGCGACGCTGGCTCAAGCGGCGCCAGGCGATCGAGCCGGCCATCGGTCACACCAAGAGCGACAACCGGATGGATCGCTGCTGGCTCAGCGGCAGCGCCGGCGATGCACTGCATGCGGTGCTGTGTGCGGCCGGGTTCAACATCCGCTGGCTGCTGCGGGCGATCGCCGCCAAGGGGCTGGCGGCCCTTCTCTTGGTCTTTTCGCAGGTGGCGCTGTATGCGCCATGCATCGGCAACGTGCTGAGAAATCCCACACTTGCCACCGGGCGAACAGACCGGCGGTTCGAGCGGCGACGCCGGCCGATCACGCCGAGCTTGGCGACAGGGTGAAGATGGATTTCGCAGGGCCGACTAAGTTATGTCAAGCGTTGAGCGACCGCTTCTGGACGATGAGATCGCCAACGTACGACAGCAGTGGGTCGAATTGCACCTTGAAAGTCGGCTGCGCGGACCGTGTTGCGGCGTCGCTCGACTCACACCCCTTCGGCGCCGCTGGATAGCGGTAACACCCAAGTCCCGGCCAAGAAGGTGCGTCCAGTCGGCGCTCAGTCGAACGTTGGCGCGTACCGCAATGCCGACGGACGACTGAGCGCCGCGCTAGACGGAATTGAGAAGCAGCAAAAGCAAGGCGACGTACGCGCCGCCAATCAGCCGGTGTGCTCGGAAGCTCAGCCAGCCCAACCCGATGGCGAAAGCCGCGAGCGCCAGCCAGACCAGCCACTGGACGTTGGACAAGACATCCAGCCAGCCCGCCGGTCTCGCGGTGTTGCGAAACACCTGTAATCGAGCCTCCTGTCCAGCTACCGCATAGTCCACGATCGCGTCCAGTTTTGCTGTGTCCGCCACATCGACGCCAATTCCATGGCCACCGCTCGCAAACTGGATGTTGCGGACGCGTCCCCGTGGGTCTCGCTCATCTTGGAACCCGCGGAAGCCCGCGCCGCCCAAATCCAGAAATCCTGTCACCGGCTGCGACTTGGCCCAGACCGCGATCTGCTCGAACAGCATGGGGAACAGCGCCACCACCCAGTCGCCATCGGCCACGACATTGACAACGCGCGCCACACGTCCCTCATCCAGCAATGCACCCCAGGGGTAGTGCGTCGGTACGACGCTGCCTGCAAAGTAGACCCTGTCCACCTTCATCGTGCGGTAGTGCTGCAGCGCGCTGGCGAGCAGGTAAGTGCCGTTGCTGTGGCCCACGTAGTCGACTGCCGTCGCGTCGGGAAAACGCGCGAGTGCCTCGGTGTACTCATCCATGAATTTGCGAACGTGCGCCTGACGATCCGCGTACAAAAGGAACGGCAGCATGGCAAAGTAGCCGTATCGCGTGTCGTTGACGACCACGCTCGGCGAGGCGCCTTCGGTCGGTCTGGCCCGCGCCTCGATCGCCGCTCGTACGTCACGCGCCCATTCCCCACGGTCGCGTATGCCATGCACGGCGAACACGACGCGTCGCACACCGGACACCTCCTTCAACTCCTGGGTGTGGTCCGGACTCAATCTGCGCAGATCTCCCAGCAGTGCGGCTTGCACCGCGTCACGGCGCTGCACTGCTGCGTTGTCACTGCCGCTGAGTCGGGTCGCAATCGTCACATGGTCGGTGTCCGCCAGTGTGACAAAAACGGTTCCTCGGGCCACGCCCAGATCGGTCGCATCTTCTCGCGACACCAAGTCGTCGTGACTGCCCAGCAGGTGCACGACTTGCGGCAACGATTTGGTCCGTGCAAGCCGGATCCATTGCACGCGCGAGTCGGCTATGAACGGCGCTCCCCTGCGCATCGACAAAGCGAGCGCACCAGTTCCCGTGGCCCGACCGACACGTTCGCCCAACCACATGCTGACGTACCGTCCTGGACGCATCTTCTCCGGCTTGGGTTCGATCGACCAGCCGCGATTGATGCTGGCCAGCGAGACGACCCTGTCGACGCGCTCGACCCAAGCACGCGCACCCTTCGCCGCAGGGCGGTCCGTCTCTTGTCCGTTGCCCCAGAGGATGACCTTGCGCACGACCATCGCGCCCATGCTGTGGCCCACGAGCACGATCGACCGATAGGCCGCCCGCGTGTGCTCTGCATGGATCCTCGCTTCGATGCTGTTGGCGATGTCATACGGGTCGGCATTGGACAGCGGCGTGGCGTCGTAACTCACATCCAGCACGTCCGCATCGCCAAACGTTTGTCGCACCAGTTCGAAGAGCGGCTGCACCACATCGCGCCCGGCCATGCCATGGACGACGACGACAAGGCGCTCGCCATTGCCCGGCTGGAGCTGCATCTGCGTCGGAGCTGGGCGGGCTACAAGCTGCAGCACCACCGTGGTCAATACCCACAGGCCGGCGACGATGGATAGCGCCAACAAGACTCGACGCAGCATCGGACAGCCTGGTGCTCAGAGCCGGGGAGGTGTCAAGGCGATAAGCGCCTGTGACTGCTCACGCAGCATCCAGCTGATCTTTCAGGTCTTGCGCACCTGCAAGGATCGCTCGTCCATCGCCTGTCAAGACAGCCGCAAAGAAGTCGAGCACCGCACCCAGCTTCGTCAGCTTGCGCTGGATGTTGGCGATCCTGTCGATGACGGACTTGGCTGCGGCCACCGCACTGTTGATGTGCTCCGCTGTGATCCTTGCCTGTCCAGTTAGCAGGTCGATGCTCTTGGCGTTCAGCTCGGCGGCCCGCTTGACCAGCTGGTTTTGCATCCGCCCGATCGCCTGCGATGTCGCCACATCCGGCGCCTGCACCACGTCGCCCTCCAGCGCTTTGGCCTGGTCCATCAAAAATCGAAAGCCACCGGCCAAGTCGTTAGCCGTCAACTGATCGCCCACCACAGCCGCGTCCATCGCCAGCCTGTCGTCAATTTCCGTCTCTGCCATTCATGCCTCCCTTGTCAGAATCCGGTCTGCACAGCCAGCCGCGTGTCCAGCACTTGCTTGCGCAGCGCGTCAATGCGCTTGAGCAGCGACTCCGGGTCGGGTCGCAGCGCGTCCTTTTGGAACTCCGGCACGAGAGCGATCCAGGCATCCAGCGCCGCCACCAGTTGCTCCGGCACCGCCCCGATCGGTTGGCCACGCCGCTGCCCAATGGCCGGCTTGGCGCGCGCGAGTGTGCGTCGCAGTTCTGCGGTGCGGATCGGCTCCTGCACGGCCAAGGGAGAGCCGGCACGGATCTGGGTCGCGCTGCCGTCCGCAAGGACCTGTACGGTCTCCAGCCATCGGTCATATGAGGACTGGCCACTGCGGTCGAAGAAGAACTGTCTGATCACCATTGCGTAGGCCACCATGTCAGGGCCAGCAGCCACCAATTTACGGATGCCTTCCACGCGCTGCCGTTGCACGATCACGTCGGCCAACAAGGCCAGCACCTTGGTGATGGCGGTGACTTTGTCCGCACTGACAAGCGACGAGCCATCGCGCGTCTTCAGTGCGGCGACCTTTTGACCCGTCGCTTCGATCGAGGGGCGCAGGTCGAAACTGCTGTCGTCGACCATCGCCAGGAGCGTCTGAGCGTACAGGTCGATTGTCTCGACCGTGGCCTCCTGGAACGGCACGAGAGCGTCGCCTTGCAGTTTGCAGGTGTCGAACAACGAATCGTTCGGCTCATTCGTGACAACGATGCGGATCTCGACATGCTCCCGGCACATCTGACCTATTTGTGTCAGCTCCGTGCGCATGGCACTGGTCATCTGCGTCGTCTGGTTTGCGAACGAGGTCACGGCCTTGAAGTTGGCACAGCCGGACAACGCAGCGGCCGCTAGCAGGCACAACGCAATACAAAATCTCGTCACAACGATGCTCCCCCACAAGGCCAACCTGAATTGTGTGGTGAGCTTTGCGCGATTGCATCCGTCATCCTAGGGACGTAGCTGTCTTTGTGACCGCGCGTGCGTGGCCCACACTAGCGTCGTTAGGTGCACCGCCCAGAGGGTTCATACGTCACCACTGTGGTTGAAGTTGATTTCATCTCGCGCTCCGTTATAGGCTGAGGTCTTCTGCGTTCGATGCTTCACTTTGGTGGGCGCTGGGCCTGTTGACCCAGCGATTCGCATCTCAATCTAACGGTTCCCCTTCAGCCGCCGGCCCAACAATTCGATGACGCGGTCCAGTGCCTGGTCGATCGCAGGTGCCGTGTTGCGCGGATAGTTGCCCGTGAAAACCGAGTGAGCGTTGGGGGCAAGCCCTGTTGCTCCGCCGGATTCAATCTCCAAGTGCCCAAAGCAACTACGCAACTTCCTTTCTAGGCCGTGCATTCGCTGGCTTGGCGACCGGAAGTCCTCGCTGAACCGAATACCGATGATGCTGGTTTCGTGGGCGGGCAGTCGGATTGTCAGTTTGTCGAGGTCCGCCTGGCACACACCAGACGCTGCCTTGCGGTTGTCGCCTATTGGGGCAGGAGTTCCGGGCTGGCACATGACACCCGCTGTCGCCGGCGCCTCCAGCATCGTCGATAGCACGAATCGCCCGGTCAGACACATGCCGATCACGCCAACACCCTTGTATTCGCCATGCCCCGGCACCTTCACGTGCAAGTGCGCGGCAAAGTCGCGCAACCACTTCGCAATCGGCCCTTGGCTGTCGCTTTCCACGTGCAGCGACATGTTCAGAATCTCCTTGCGCACGCAGAAGCGCGCCGCGGACCACAGCCCCGCCCGCTCTCCCACCCGTCCGAAGAACAAAGGCAAGTAGACGCTATAGCCGTGAGCAGCAACGCGGTCGGCGAATGCGATGCACTCTTCTGTCATCCCCGTGATCTCGTGCAGCATGATCACGGCTGGCCCCGAAACGCCGCGTCGGACTACCTGAAAGGCAGTGCCGACAGAGTCCTTGTGGATGAAGTCCATCTGCGGCACATCGGTCGTCAGCATAGATGCGACGATGTGTGGCACGACTCGTGGATCGCACCAATAGTTTGAGTGGCCGCCGGTGCCAACGTTGATATTGTCTTTCTCTTTGAGGTGATCGAGTTTCGTACCGATGAAGTCGTCGATTCGGTAG
>JANNJX010000566.1:0-2427 GCA_031396005.1 Burkholderiales bacterium | reverse complement strand
CAAGCGCTTGAACTCGTGCCAGTCGCCCATGTTCCAGGCCACGAACAGCAGGATGCCGGCCAGCGCCGGCAGCGGCACATGCACCGCCAGCGGCGCGGCCAGCAGCACGGTGGCCAGCAGCGTGGCTGCATGCACGATGCCCGCCACGGGCGTGCGGCCGCCGGCGCGCACGTTGGTCACGGTGCGGGCGATGGTGCCGGTGGCCGGCATGCCGCCGAACAGCGGGCTCACCATGTTGGCGATGCCTTGCGCCATCAGCTCCTGGTTCGGATCGTGACGCGGCAGGTCGCTGCTGGCGTTGTCGGCGATGCGTGCGCACAGCAGCGACTCGATGGCGCCGAGCAGCGCGATGGTGATCGTCGGGATCAGCAACTGCTTGGCGCTCTCCCATGAAAAAGGCGGCAGCGCCAGATCGGGCAGTGTGCGCGGGATGCCGCCGAAGCGCGAGCCGATGGTTTCCACCGGCACAGTGAAGTACCAGCACAGCAGGGTCATCAGCACCAGCGCGATCACCGGCGCCGGCACGCGCGACAGCGCCGAGAGCGAGCGGCCCTCGGCCAGCTTCTCCGCGAACGCGCTGCGTGTAAACAGCTTCGGCCACAGCCACAGCAGCGCGAACGAGGCCACGCCGATCGCCACCGCATGCCAGTTCACGCTGCCCAGGTGCAGCCACAGCGCACCGATCTGCGAGAAGAAGTCGGCCGGCATCTTGTCGATCGACAAGCCCAGCAGGTCCTTCAACTGCGACAGCGCGATCAGCACCGCGATGCCGTTGGTGAAGCCGATGATGATCGCCACCGGGATGTAGCGCACCAGCGCGCCGAGCTTGAACAGCCCCATCGCGAACAGCAGCGCGCCGGCCAGCGCGGTCGAGATCAGCAGGTTGGTCAGGCCGTAGCGTTCGACGATGCCGTAGACGATGACGATGAAGGCGCCGGCTGGTCCGCCGATCTGCACGTTCGAGCCGCCGAGCGCCGAGATCAGGAAGCCGGCGACGATGGCCGTGATGATCCCTTGCTCGGGCTTCAGGCCCGAGGCGATTGCGAACGCCATCGCCAGCGGCAGCGCAACAATGCCGACGGTGACGCCGGCGCCGACGTCGGCCAGCGCGGTGCGGCGGTCGTAGCCCTTCAGCGCATCGACGAGGCGCGGACGGAAGCGGTGCAGATTCAGCGTACGCGCAACCCGGGTGTGGCGCCGGGCCAGGGTTCGAGCACGTACAGGCCCGGGTGGGCTTCTTCATCGGCGTGGCTTGCGGCCAGCACCATGCCTTCGCTGATGCCGAACTTCATCTTGCGCGGCGAGAGGTTGGCCACCATCACCGTCATCCTGCCGATCAGGTCTTCCGGCTTGTAGGCGCTCTTGATGCCGGAGAAGACGTTGCGGTGTTTGCCTTCGCCGACGTCGAGTGTGAGCCGCAGCAGTTTGTCGCTGCCTTCGACGTGCTCGGCGTTGACGATTTTCGCGAGCCGCAAATCGATCTTCGCGAAGTCGTCGATGCCGATCTGCGCCGCCAACGTCTCGCCACCGGGTTTTGCCCCCTCTCCCGCTGCGGCGGGAGAGGGTTGGGGTGAGGGTGGTGGCGTGTCCAGCAGCGCATCGACTTGCTTGGCGTCGACGCGCTGCATCAGATGCTTGTAAGGATGTAGTGGTCGATCAGGGCTCAGTCCGTTGCCAATGTCACTCCAGCGAAGTGGCGCTGCGACATTGAGAAAGCGTTCCGCCTCTTGCGCGAGCACCGGGAGTATGGGCTTCAGGTACAGCGTGAGCATGCGAAAGCACTCGAGCGAAATGCTGCACACCGCGTGAAGCTGAGCATCATTGGTCGCGCTCTTCGCAAGCTCCCATGGCTTGTTCTCGTCAAAGTACACGTTGACGCGGTCAGCCAACTCCATGACACGGCGTATGACTTTGCCGAACTCGCGCTCTTCGTACAGTTGAGCCAAATCTTGACTTGCATTCTCGACGGCTTCAAGTACCGAGTCGGAGTGGCGACCGGTCAAGCGAGCCCGAGACCCAAACCGCTTGGCGAGGAACCCCGCCGCGCGGCTGGCGATGTTGATGTACTTGCCCACCAGGTCGCTGTTCACCCGCGCAATGAAATCCTCCGGGTTGAACTCGATGTCCTCGACCTTCGCGTTCAACTTCGCAGCGATGTAGTAGCGCAGCCATTCGGCGTTCAAGCCGACTTCCAGGTACTTCAGCGGCGACAGCCCGGTGCCGCGGCTCTTGCTCATCTTGTCGCCGCCGAGCGTGATGAAGCCGTGCACGTAAATCTTGTCGGGTGTCTTGCGGCCGCTGAAGTGCAGCATCGCCGGCCAGAACAGCGTGTGGAAATAGCTGATGTCCTTGCCGATGAAGTGAATCTGCTCCACGTTTTCGTCGGCCATGTAGGCGTCGAACTTCGCGCCGAGCAGGTTCTTCAGC
>JANNJX010000521.1:0-2508 GCA_031396005.1 Burkholderiales bacterium | reverse complement strand
GCGCAGCGCAGAGGCTTGCCCTTCGCTGCGCTACGGGTGCCCTGTGGTACTCGCCTTTGGGTCGCACCGCGTAACTCGCTTCACTCACTGCGTTCGTTGCGCTCGAACAGACGCGGTGAGTCAGTTGACGAAGCGCGTGAGTACACGCGCCGACCCAAAGCCTGCGTTCCTCGGCGGCGCCTATGCGCTGCGCCCGCGGCCCGCCCGCCGCCTTGCCGGTGGCGGCAGTTCTTCTTCGAGGTGGCGAAGAAACACGGGCTCGACCGGCCCGAGGGCGGTGCGGCGACCGCGCGATTTCTGGTACTCCAGCATGAGCGCAGGCGCCGCGCCGCTCTCGGGCCAAGCGCGATCGATGCAGAAAGCGGACTTTGAAGTTGGGCAACGGGCCGCAAGCCGACAGCGACGAGTGCTCAGGTTTCACTTCAGTGCCTCGCGAGTGATCAACACCACCTGGTCTTCGCCGCCACTCGTCGGCAGCCAGGCGAACTCGAGTTGTGGGAACGCGGCTTGAAAGTTTGCTGCCTCGTGACCGATCTCGAGCACGAGCACGGCGTGTTCGGTCATGTGTTGCACGCCGCTGTCGAGCAGTGTGCGGATGAAGTCCATGCCGTCGGCTCCGCCGGCCAATGCGATTTCGGGCTCGGCGCGGTACTCGGCAGGCAGGGCGGCCATCGACTCGCTGTTGACATACGGCGGGTTGCACAGGATCAGGTCGTAACGCTTGCTTGGCACGGCGGCGAGGCCATCGCCTTGAAGCAGCGTGATGCGTCCGGCCAGGTCGTGCCGCTCGATGTTCACGCGCGCAACGGCCAGCGCATTGGCGGACAGATCGGCGGCATCGACATGCACCTCCGGCCAGGCCGTCGCTGCCAGCACGGCCAAACTGCCGTTGCCGGTGCACAGGTCGAGCACGCGCTGTGTGCGCTCGGACAGCCAAGCGTCCGCCGTGCCGTCGGCAATCAGCTCGGCGATCAGCGAGCGCGGCACGATGACGCGTTCATCGACGGTAAACGGCACGCCTTGCAGCCAGGCTTCGCCGGTGAGGTAGGCCGCGGGCTTGCGTGTGGCGACGCGCGTATCAATCAGTGCTTCGACCGAAGCGCGCTCGCGCGCAGTGAGCTCACGCTGAGCCACGCCGTCGAGATCGTCGAGCGGCAGCCCCAGTGCCCAAAGCGCCAGCCACACCGCTTCATCGAACGCATTGGTCGTGCCATGCCCAAACGAAACGCCCGCCTGGGTGAGGCGGGCGCTTTGTTGCTCGATGCATTCCAACAGCGTCATAACAGCAGATTTTCCATCACGCGGCGGTAGATGTTCGAAAGGCGGTCGATGTCGGCCGCTTCAACGCATTCGTCGGTCTTGTGAATGCTGTGGTTGCGCGGGCCGAGTTCGATCACCTGCGGGCAGATCGTGGCGATGAAGCGGCCGTCGCTGGTGCCGCCTGTGGTCGATAGCTGCGCCTGCACGCCGCACTCGGCGGTGATGGCGGCGAGCACGGCTTCGGTGAGCGTGCCCGGTGTCGTCAGGAACGGCTGGCCGCCGAGCGTCCAGGCGAGCGCGTAGTCGAGGCCGTGGCCATCGAGCAGCGCGCTCACGCGTGCCTTCAAGCTGTCCGCCGTGTTCTCGGTCGAAAAACGGAAGTTGAAATCGATCACCGCCTCTCCGGGGATCACGTTGCCGACGCCGGTGCCCGCATGGAAGTTCGAGACCTGGAACGTCGTCGGCGGGAAGTGCGCGTTGCCCTGATCCCACTCGGTCGCGGCCAGTTCCGCCAGCGCCGGCGCGATCTGATGGATCGGGTTGCGCGCCAATTGCGGGTAGGCGACATGGCCCTGGATGCCCTTGACGCTGAGCTTGCCCGACAGCGTGCCGCGGCGGCCGTTCTTCACCGTGTCGCCGAGCACGTCGACGGACGTAGGCTCGCCGACGATGCACATGTCGAGTCGCTCGCCCCGAGCCTTCAGGATGTCGACCAGACGCACCGTGCCATCGACGGCCGGGCCTTCTTCGTCGCTGGTGATCAGAAAGCCGATCGCGCCGGCGTGTTGCGGATGCGCGTGCACGAAGGCTTCGACGGCGACCACCATCGCCGCGATCGAGCTCTTCATGTCGGCGGCGCCGCGGCCGTACAGCAGGCCGTTGCGGTGCGTCGGCACGAACGGGTCGCTCGTCCACTGGCCGAGCGGGCCGGTGGGCACGACGTCGGTGTGGCCGGCAAAGGCGAGCGTCGGGCCGGGTTTCGAGCCGCGTCGCAACGCCCAAAGATTCGTCACGCGAAAGTGCTCGGGGCCGCTGACGATGCTTTCGCAGTGGAAGCCGAGCGGCTCCAAGCGCAACCTCAGCAGTTGCTGGCAGCCGGCGTCGTCGGGCGTGACCGAGGGCCGGGCGATCAGCGCCTCGGCAAGCCTCAAGGCTTTGGTCATCTCACGATCAAACGAGCCGTCCGAAATTCGTCGACAGCTTCGCCTCTTCCGGCCGCACGTCGAGGATGATTTCGGAGAAGCTCGC
>JANNJX010000514.1:0-5848 GCA_031396005.1 Burkholderiales bacterium | reverse complement strand
ATGATGGCAAAGGTGCGGCGGCGGCGGACTTCGGTGGCGATATCGGACATGACTCGATTATCGAGGGCACGATGGCCGAGTTGCCCGACGTCACAAGCTCGGCCAGATCACGGCACACACATGGCACGAACTGCCCGCCATGACGAACAGATGCCAGATGAAGTGCCCGAAGCGCAGCGAGGCGTCGAAGACGAAGAAGCCCGCGCCGACCATGTAGGCCATGCCGCCGCCGAACAGCCACAGCAGCGCCGTGCGATCGATGTGTTGCAGGTCTGGCCACAACAGCAGCAGCGCCAGCCAGCCGAACAGCACGTACAGGCCGGTCGACAGGCGCTTGCCCGTCAGCCGCCGCATCATCTTCAGCCACGCGCCGGCGATGGCCAGCGCCCAGATCAGCGCGCAGGTGGCAGCACCCGCATCACCGTCGAGCACGCCGAGCGCAAAGGGCGTGGCGCTGCCGGCGATCAGCAGGTAGATGGCAGCGTGGTCGGCCGAGCGCGCCCACCACTTGGCGCGACCCGGCGGCAGGCCGTGGTACAGCGCCGAGATGCCGTACTGCAGTGCCATCGTCAGCACGAACACGCTCATCGCCGCAGCACCGAGCGCGCCGCCCTGGCGGGTGCCGATCTGCATCAACCACGGCCATGCCGCGAAGACCAGCAGCACGCCCACCGCGTGGCTGGCGGCGTTGGCCCATTCCTCGGGGCGCGATTGCGAGCGGGCGGCGGCGTCCATGGCTCGCAGTACACGCCTCGCGCGTGCGCTGCGCATCCCCCGGAAGAGGGCATGCTCCCAAGAACTGGGGGCGCTCAGTCGGCTGGCTGCAACGCTCGGGCGTCCTTTGGCCGCGTGCCATGGTGCACACACAATCAACGCTCCGCCATTCCCCCGCGCTGCCTAGCGAGCGTGCCGCATGTTTGTCTTCGCCCGCCATCTCCTGCGGCGCGCCCGCCAGGAGCGCCTGCCGCAGACCGCCGGCAGCCTGACCTTCACCACGCTGCTCTCGCTGGTGCCGCTGCTGGCCGTGAGCCTGGCGCTGTTCGCGCGCTGGCCGACGCTGTTCGGCCGCTTCGAGAGCACGCTCGACGAGCTGCTGCTGAAGAGCCTGCTGCCGCCGGAGATCGCGCGCACGGTGTGGGCGCATCTGCACCGCTTCGCCGCCAATGCCGGCAGCCTGCCGTGGCTCGGCTCGTTGCTGCTGCTGGCCACAGCGCTGGCGCTGCTGCTGACGGTGGAGAACACGCTCAACCAGATCTGGGGCGTGAAGCGGCGCCGCCCCCTAGGCCGGCGCCTCGGGCTGTACCTGCTGCTGCTGTTGCTCGGGCCGACGGCGCTCGCGGCGAGCCTGTGGGCCACGTCGGCGCTGCTCGGCGCCTCGATGGGTTGGCTCGGGCCGCTGCCGCTCTCGGCGCGCTTCGTGCTGAACCTGGGGCCGGCGCTGCTGGCGTGGGTCGGGCTGGCCGGCCTGTTCTACTTCGTGCCCAACACGCGCGTGCGGCGGCGTGATGCGCTCGTCGGCGGCCTGATCGCGAGCGTCGCGTTGGAGCTGGGCAAGCGCGGCTTCGCGGCCTGGCTGCTCAAGCTGCCGACCTACCAGGCGGTGTATGGCAGCTTCGCGGTGTTCCCGGTGTTCCTGTTGTGGGTTTACTTCTCGTGGCTGGTGACGTTGGCCGCAGCGCTCATCGCGGCCAACCTCGGTCGCGGTGCTGCGGCGCGGCGCTCGCTTTAGCCCGCTTCGAGTGCACGTGCACGCTCTGCCCCAGTGCCGTGGCGATGCCCACCAGCGCATCGAGCAGATGCTGCCGCATCTGCCCGACGATGAGTTTCCTGGCGGTGCCAAGGCCGGTTGGTGGCTCAAGTGCGTGCAGCTCGATCTCGAAGCCAAGGGCGTGATCGAGCGAGCGGCACCGCATCGCACCCCTAACAGCCGCGCCACATCGGCGCGCGGCATGACGACAATGAAAGCACCGGGCGCGCCCTGAGCGCCCGGTCGTTGCGCACGCATGTCACCCACCGTCGCCACCACCGAGCCGAGCACGCTGCCGCGCCCGCCCGGCGTGCTCGTCTTCATCTCCTACGCGCATGTGGACGATGCGTTGCGGGCAGGCTTGCGCACGCACCTCAGTACGTTGGAGCGCGAGCATCTGGTGCACGCCTGGGACGACCGCGAGATCCTCGGCGGCGACGCCTGGGCCGACGAGATCGACGCGCGGTTGAACCGCGCCGACGTGATCCTGCTGCTGGTGACGGCGGACTTCATCAACTCGCAGTACTGCTACGGCAAGGAGCTCGCGCGCGCGCTCGAACGGCACGACGACCCGAAGGACCGTGCGATCGTGATCCCGGTGATCCTTCGCCGGTGCGACTGGCAGAACACGCTGTTCGCCAAGCTCCAGGCGCTGCCGCGCGACGCGCGCCCGATGTCGGACTGGAAGACGCCGGACGATTTCTACACCGATGTCACCAAAGGCCTGCGCAAGCGCCTGAAGGGCTTGATCGACGCCGACAGCCCCTGGACCCTGCGCGTGCTCCGGCGCCTGCGCGATCCGCTGTGGTGGCAGCAGCCCCGCGTCTGGGCTCCGGCGCTCGGTGCCGTCGCGCTGCTCGCGGCAGCGGGCGGGTGGTGGCAGCAGCAGGCGACGCAGGCCGACGGCCAGGTGGCGACAGCCTTGCTGGATCTGCGCAGCGGCCGATACCAGGACGCGGCGAAGAGAGTCGAGCCCGTCTGCCGAGCCTGGGTCAGCCGTGACGCGTGCTTCGTGCGCGACAAGGTGAGCCTCGGCGTGAAGCTCGAACGCCAGGAAGACCTGGAGCAGTTCGGCACGCAGGTCGCTGCGCTCAAGGCGCAACGGCCCGACGATCCCGACCTGCTGTTCTTCGCCGCGCAACTGGCGCTGCGTGAACACCAGCCCGAGCGCCACGCGCAGGCGCAGGCCGACATCACGCGCGCCATCGAACTCACCGGCGGCAAGTTCCCCGAGGCGCATTACGCGTTGGCCGATCTGGCGATGAGAGCCGGCCGCCACGCCGACGCGCTGCCGCTGCTCGACCGCGCCCTCGACCCGGCTGTCAACGAAGTGCGCCCGGCGCACTACCTCAATGCGCGTGCCTATGCCCGCGCGCAGACCGGCAACCTGCAAGGCGCGATGCAGGACTACGGGCAAAGCGCCGAGCTCGGCGCCATCCTGTCGCGCATCGAGATGGCCGAGTTGCTGTGGACCGTCTCGGAATTCGACCACGCGAGCGACCAGTTGCAGGCCGCGAGCCGCACGCTCGACGACGCCGGCCAAGCGCTCACCGGGCGCAATGCGTTGCCCTGGACTTTCGAGACCGACAAAGGCGTCATCGCGCTCAAGGCGACCCCGGAGAAGCGCTGTTTCGCGAGCTGGATGCACCGCGCCGGCCTCGCGCTGGCCGGCCGCGCCGCGCCCGACACGCCGCCGACGTGGGACGACTGCGGCGCGCAGACGACGAGCATCAAGTCGGCCGTGGCCGCGTCGCTGGCGCGCGCCCGCGGTGCGGGAATGAACGACACTGCGCGCGAGCGTGCGCTGGCGTTCGCACGCCAGCACGCCTTGTAGGTCGCAGGTCGCGGTCACGAAAGGCAGGTCATGACCTCTTGCTCGGCGACGATGTTTCCCGCGGCGCGAGGTGCGCCGGCGCGGTGGTTGCGGGCGGCACTTTGTGCGCTCGTCGCTGTTGCAGCACCTGCCGCGCAAGCCGCCACCGCCCCGCAGGAACCGCTGGCGCGCCTCGAGACGGGCATGCACACGGCCGTGATCAACCGCGTGGCCACCGACAGCGCCGGGCGCTGGGCCGTGACGGCGTCGCAGGACCGCACGGCCCGCGTCTGGGACCTCGCCAGCGGCCGGGCCGTGGCCGTGCTGCGTCCACCGCAAGACGACGACAACGAGGGCAAGCTGTTCGCCGCGGCGATGTCGCCCGACGGCCAGCTCGTCGCCGTGGCCGGGCGCACGCGGCTCGGCTCCAGCTCGGGCCAGACGATCTACCTGTTCGACCGCGCCAGCGCCCGCCTGCTGCGTCGCATTCAGGCCCTGCCCGAGCCGATCCTGCACCTGGCCTATTCGCCCGACGGCCGTTGGCTGGCTGCGAGCATGCAGGGCAAGGGCGGCGTGCGGCTGTACGACGCCGCCGGCGGCGCCGAGCGCGGGCGCGACGCCACCGTCACCGACAACACCTACAGCGTGCACTTCAGCGCCGACTCGAAGCGCCTGGCGAGCAGCAGCTACGACGGCCAGGTGCGCGTGCATGCGGTCGAAGAAGGCGCTCTGCGACTGCTGGTCGCCGTGCGGCCGGCCGGCGGCGCGCGCCCGTACGCCGCGCGCTTCTCGCCCGACGGTCAGAGCATCGCCGTCGGCTTCGACGACAGCGCGGTGGTGCAGGTGCTCGACGCACAAACGCTCGCCGAGGTGGCGCGCCCGTCCAGCAGCGGTGTTGCCGCCGGCAACCTCGGCCGCGTCGCCTGGTCGGCCGACGGTCGCAGCCTCTTGGCCGGCGGCACCTGGGCCACGGCAGGCGGCACGTCGGTGCGGCGCTGGGCAGCGGACGACTGGGCGCGCTTTCAGGACAGCGTGGTCAGCCGCAATGCCGTGGTCGATCTGGCCGGCCTGCCCGCCGCGGCTGGCGGCGGCTGGCTTTTCGGCGCCAGCGATCCGCGCTGGGGCGTGCTCGATGCATCAGCCAAGCTGCTGCGCCAGCAGGACGCAGCGATCGTCGATTTTCGTCAGCAGCTCGACCGGTTGCAGGTCTCCGCCGACGGCCGCCGCGTGCGCTTCGGCGTGCGCGGCAGCACCCCGATGCGATCGTTCGACGTGCCGACGCGCGCGCTCCAAGCCGACGCCACGCCGTTGCCCGCTGCGCGCACGCAGGCGCCGGGCCTGGCGTTCAGCGGCTGGCGCGACGAGGCCGAACCCAGGCTCAACGGCGAGCCCCTGGTGCTCGACCGCCACGAAACCAGCCGCAGCCTGGCCATCGCGCCGGACGGCCGGCGCTTCGTCGTCGGCTCGGAATGGAACCTGCGCCTGTTCGACGGGCCGGGCAAGGCGCGCTGGCGGCGGCCCGTGCCCGGCACCGTGTGGGCGGTCAACGTCAGCGGCGACGGCCGCTTCGTCGTCGCCGCGTTCAGCGACGGCACGATCCGCTGGCATCGTTTCGACGACGGCCGCGAGATCCTGGCGCTGTACCCGCACGCCGACGGCAAGCGCTGGGTGGCCTGGACGCCGGAAGGCTACTTCGACGCTGCGGCCGACGCGGAAGACCTGATCGGCTACCACTTGAACCACGGCGCCGACCGCGAAGGCGAGTTCGTCAACGCGCGTCAGCTCTGGGAAACGTTCTACCAGCCCGGCCTCGTCGCGCGCCGGCTCGATGCCGGCGGCGACAAGCTGCTGCGCGAGCAGGTGCAGCGCCGCGGCGACGTGCGCAGCCTGCTCACGGCCGACAGCGTGCCCGAGCTGGTGCTGGAGTCAGCGACCAGCGCGCAGACCGACGGCGCTTACGAGCTGGTGGTGCGCGTGCTGCGCGCCGGCCAGGGCGCGGCCAAGCTGGTGTTGCGCGTCGATGACGGCGCCGAGCTGGCCGGCCGCTGGATCTCGCCGGTGCTGGCCCCGACGCCGGGCCCGATGCTCGCCCCGACGCTGACAGCCGGCAGCGTGATGCGCATGCCGGTGAACCTGGCCGACGGCCAGCGCAAGCTCTCGGTGGAGCTGGTCGATGCGCGCGGCGTGGCCTCCAAGGCCGTCACCGCCGACGTGACCGTGAAGCGGCCGAACGGCGCCGGTGACGGCACGCTGCATGTGCTGGCCGTGGGCGTGTCGAGCTACCCGCA
>JANNJX010000483.1:0-8025 GCA_031396005.1 Burkholderiales bacterium | reverse complement strand
TGCGGGTAGAACGGTCGCTGGTGGTACACCGGCGCCGGTTGGCGGTACACGGGCACCGGCACGCTGTAGACCGGCTGCGGATAGCCGTAGGCCGGCGAGCCGATGGTCACCGACCATTGCACGTCGGCATCGCGGGCCTGGGCCACGCCGGTGCCGAGTGCGGCAGCCAAAGCCAGCGCAGCCGGGATCGCGAATCGGGTCTTGCTCATCGAAGCTCCATGCGGCCGTATCGAATGGGGGCCGTGTGCTGACAACGCGCTCGCCCTCGGCGGCGCTCACCGGCTGGCGTTGCTGCTTCGTAAAGCTGCGTGAAGTTGGCGGGTCGAGCGGGCGTGGCGGGTTCGTTCACAGCTTCTTCAGCGCGCGACCGTGCGCTGGCGAACCAGCAGCCCCAGCGCCGCCATCTCGATGACGACGAACAGCGCCAGGCTCCAGAACTCGTAGGGTACGCCGAAGAAGTCGACGGCGGCGTCGGCGCAGGTGGCGGTGGCCTGGAACACGTCGGGCAGCAGCGCATCGAGGCGCAGCCCGGCAACGATGCGGTCGGCCAGCGTCAGGTTGCACGACGCGGTGGCCGCGGCGACGAAGTGCTGCCACAGCGCCGCGGAAATGCCACCGCCGCACAGCAGCATCACCACGAACAGCACCACGCGTTGGCCGAGCGCCGAACGCCACGCCAGGCCGAACAGCGCAACGGTGCCGATGGCGACGAAGATCTGGCGCTGCAGCACGCACCTGGGGCTGGGCGCCATGCCCAAGCCGTGCTGCGTGATCAGCGCCGCGCCGACGGCGCCGAAGGCCAGCGCCGCGATCGCCAGCAAACCGCGTGGATGCACCGTCACGCCACTTCGGCGATGAGTTCGATCTCCACGCAGGCGCCGAGCGGGATCTGCGCCACGCCGAAGGCGCTGCGCGCATGCGCGCCGACCTCGGGCCCGAAGACCTCGCCGAACAGTTGCGAGCAGCCGTTGGTGACCAGGTGCTGTTCGGTGAAGGTCGGCGTGCTGTTGACCAGGCTCATCACCTTGACGATGCGCTTGACATTCGCCAGATCGCCGACCGCCGCCTGCAGCGTACCGAGCAGATCGATCGCAATCGCGCGCGCTGCCGCCTGACCTTCGTCCGTGCCCATGGTCAAGCCGAGCTGGCCGACCCACGGCTTGCCGTCTTTCCTCGCGATGTGGCCGGAGAGGAAGACGAGAGAGCCGGTGCGCACGAACGGCACGTAAGCCGCGGCTGGAACGGCCAGCGGGGGCAAGGTGATGCCGAGGGCTCGGAGTCGGGCAGCAGGCGTGGTCATGTGCGGGTGCGTCGAAGTGTCGGCACGATCCTACACTGGCCTCATGACCGGAGGAGGCAACACGGGGCTGCGCATCGCCGCGTGCGCGCTGGCGTGGGTCGGCGGCGCGGCGTTGCAGTTGCAGCAACCGGCGTTGTGGTCCGCCGGCGCCTATGCGGCGCTGATCGCGGCGGCGCTGCTGGCTTGCGCTGCGGCGTGGCGTTGGCACTGGGGCGCTGCGGTGATCGGGCTGGCAGCGCTGGCGTTTGCGGGCACCGGCCTGCGCGCGCAATGGCGTCTGGCGGACGCGCTGCCGGCTGCGCTCGAAGGCCGTGACGTCGTCGTCACCGGCGTCGTCGCCCACCTGCCCCGAGGCTTGCCGGAGGGCGTGCGCTTTGTCTTCGAGGTCGACAGTGCAACGCTGCACGGCCGGCGCGCGCAGGTGCCTTCGCGCATCCTCCTCGGCTGGTACGGCGGCTATCAAGACGAGGTGCTGATGCTCGCGCCGTACGAGCAACTCGCGGCGGGCCAGCGCTGGCGCTTCGTCGTGCGCCTGAAGCAACCGCACGGCAGCCTGAACCCGCACGGCTTCGACACCGAGCTGTGGATGTTCGAGCAGCGGCTGCGCGCCAGCGGCGCGGTGCGCGCCACCGAGCGCAACGCCGCGCAACTGCTGCAGGCCGGCGCGGGGGCGCCGATCGAGCGCTTGCGCCAGCACGTGCGCGATGCGATAGAAGCGCGCGTGCCCGATGCGCGCGCCGCCGGCGTGCTCGCCGCGCTCGCGGTCGGCGACCAGGCCGCCATCGAGCGCGCCGATTGGGACGTCTTTCGCACGACCGGCATCGCGCACCTGGTCAGCATCAGCGGTCTGCACGTGACGATGTTCGCCTGGCTCGCCGCGGCGCTGGTCTCGCGCGGCTGGCGCACGAGCGCGCGCGCGATGCTGTGGCTGCCGGCCGCGACCGCCGCGCGTTGGGGCGGCCTGGCCGCCGCGACGGCATACGCGCTGTTGTCGGGCTGGGGCGTGCCGGCGCAGCGCACGCTGTGGATGCTAGCCAGCGCGGCGCTGCTGGCGCAGCTCGGCCTGCGCTGGCCGTGGCCGCTGGTGTTGCTCGTCGTTGCCGCGGTGGTGGCGGCGGTCGATCCGTGGGCGCTGCTGCAGCCGGGGTTCTGGTTGTCGTTTGCTGCCGTCGGTCTGTTGATCGCGGCGACGCCGGTGGAGGACACAGCGCCGCGCGGCCCTGCGCTGTGGCGCGCCTTGCGTGGCGGCCTGCGCACGCAGGCGGTGGCCACCGTCGGCCTGGCGCCGCTGACGCTGGTCTTCTTTCAGCAGGTGTCGCTGATCGGCTTTGCCGCCAACCTCGTCGCCATTCCGCTGATCACCTTCGTCATCACACCGCTGGCGTTGGCGGGCGTGGTCGTGCCGCCGCTGTGGTCACTGGCCGCGGCCTGTGTGAAAGGGCTGACGGCGCTGCTGCAAACCCTGGCCGCACTGCCGGCTGCGGTGTGGACGGCCGCGGCCGCGCCGTGGTGGATGCAGGCCGCGGCGCTGCTCGGTGCGGCGCTGCTGGTGATGCGCCTGCCGTGGCCCGTGCGCGCGCTGGCGCTGCCGTTGATGCTGCCGCTGTTCGCGCCGCCGATCGAGCGCCCGGCGGAAGGCGCGATGTTCGTCACCGTGGCCGATGTCGGCCAGGGCAGCGCGATCCTCGTGCGCACGCGCACGCATGCCTTGCTCCACGACGCCGGCGCGCTGTACACGCCGGACAGCGACGCCGGCTCGCGCGTGCTCGCTCCGTTGCTGCGCGCGTTCGGCGTGCAGCGGCTGGACCTGCTGATGCTGAGCCACCGCGACAGCGATCATGTCGGCGGCGCGGCGGCGGTGATGTCGGCATTCGACGTGGCAGCACTCTCGTCGTCGATCGAATCCTCGCATCCCCTGCGCGCACGAGCCAAAGCACATCGGCGTTGCGAGGCCGGTCAATCGTGGCAATGGGACGGCGTGCGCTTCGACGTGATGCACCCACGTGCCGAGGACTACGCGCGCACCGACGCCAAGCCGAACACGCTGAGCTGTGTGCTCGGCGTTACCGATGCGCAGGGCCGGCGCGTGCTGCTCACCGGCGACCTCGAAGCTGAACAGGAAGCGCGCCTGGTGCGCGAGCAGCGCGCGGCCTTGAAGAGCGACGTGCTGCTCGTGCCGCACCACGGCAGCAAGACCTCGTCGTCGCCGGCTTTCCTCGATGCGGTGGCGCCGCGCGTGGCGCTCGTGCAGTCGGGTTACCGCAACCGCTACGGCCATCCAGCGCCCACGGTAGCAGCGCGTTATGCAGAGCGCGGCATCGTCTTCATCGACACCGTCGACTGCGGCGCTTGGAGCATTGCCGACGTTGGCGCCGACATCTGCGAGCGTCAGCGCTCGCGCCGTTACTGGCATCATGGCCTGGAAGTTGCTCCCATCGGGGGCGAGATCAACACCACCCGGGAGACTGTGCCTTGGCCATCCACGTCGCGCTGAATCACGTCACCCGCTACCGCTACGACCGTCACGTGGCACTGGGTCCGCAGGTGGTGCGGCTGCGTCCTTCCCCGCATTGCCGCACGCCGATCCTGTCCTATTCGCTGCGCATCGAGCCGGCCGCGCACTTCATCAACTGGCAGCAAGACCCGTTCGGCAACTACCTGGCGCGCTTGGTCTTTCCCGAGCAGACGACGAGCTTCGAGGTCACGGTCGATCTGGTGGCCGAGATGGCGGTGTACAACCCGTTCGACTTTTTTCTCGAACCCGAAGCGGAAAGCTTTCCTTTTCGCTATTCGGCCGAAGCGCTCGGCGAACTCGCGCCGTATCTCGTGAAGCAGGAAGCCACGCCGCGCTTTGCGGCGCTGCTGGCCAGCATCGATCTCAAACCGCAGCGCACGATCGACTTTCTCGTCGGCATCAACCAACGCCTGCAACACGACATCCGCTACCTGATCCGCATGGAGCCGGGCGTGCAGACGCCCGAAGTGACGCTCACCAACGCCAGCGGCTCGTGCCGCGACAGCGGCTGGCTGATGGTGCAACTGCTGCGCCACCTCGGCCTCGCCGCGCGCTTCGTCTCTGGCTACCTGATCCAATTGAAGGCCGACGTCAAGGCGCTCGACGGCCCGTCCGGCGCCGAGACCGACTTCACCGACCTGCACGCCTGGTGCGAGGTCTATCTCCCCGGCGCCGGCTGGATCGGCTTCGACCCGACGTCGGGCCTGATGGCCGGCGAGGGCCACATCCCCGTGGCCTGCACGCCCGAGCCCGGCAGCGCCGCGCCGATCAGCGGCGCGGTGGACGACAGCGAGGTGGCGTTCGAACACCACATGGCAGTGAGTCGCATCCACGAGTCGCCGCGCGTGACGCAACCGTACAGCGACGAGCAGTGGCGCGCCATCACGTCGCTCGGCGACGCGGTGGACCAACAACTCGTCGCCGGCGACGTGCGCCTGACGATGGGCGGCGAGCCGACGTTCGTTTCGATCGATGACCGCGAAGGCGCGGAGTGGAACACCGATGCGCTGGGGCCGACCAAGCGCGGCTTGGCGCAAGCGCTGACGTTGAAGCTGCGCGAGCGTTACGGCTCAGGCGGCTTTCTGCACTTCGGCCAGGGCAAGTGGTACCCCGGCGAGCAACTGCCGCGCTGGGCGCTCACCGTGGCCTGGCGCGCGGATGGCCAGCCCTGCTGGAGCGACGCCGCGCTGTTCGCCGACGAGCGAACGCCGCTGAGCTGCACCAGTGACGACGCGCAGCGCTTCATGCACGCCCTCACCACCAAGCTCGGCGTCCAGGCGAGCCACGCGCAGCCGGCGTTCGAGGACGTGTACTACTACCTCTGGCGCGAGCGCCAACTGCCGCTCAATGTCGATCCGTTCGACTCGCGGCTCGACGACGAGATGGAGCGTGCTCGTTTGAAGCGTGTCTTCGATCAGGGCTTGAAACACGTCGTCGGCTACATCTTGCCGTTGGGCCGGGCCGAGTCGCCGAGTGGCCCGCGCTGGCTCTCCGGCGAATGGCAAGTGCGCGGTGATCGTCTGCACCTGCTGCCCGGCGATTCGCCGATGGGCTACCGGCTGCCGCTGGATTCACTGCCGTGGGTGAAAGAGGGCGACTACCCGTATGTGTTCGAGCAGGATCCGTTTGCGCCGCGGGCCGAGCTGAAAACACATGCGCAACTGGGCATGCAGTTGCCTCCTTCCCCAGCTCTCCCCCTTGCCGGGGGCGGGAGCGAAGTCAAGCGCTTCGTCAGTGCCAAAGACGTCATCCGCACCGCGCTGTGCATCGAGGTGCGGGACCCGAACCGTGCCAACGGGCCGAAGGTCGAGCTCGCCGCTGCCGTCGCCACCACCACCGACAAGCGCGGCCTGCTCTACGTCTTCATGCCGCCGTTGGTGGAACTCGAGGACTACCTCGCCCTGCTGACCGCCATCGAAGCCACGGCGGCAGAACTGAAGATGCCGATCGTGCTCGAAGGCTACCCGCCGCCGCGCGATCCGCGCTTGAAGACGCTGGCCGTGACGCCCGACCCGGGCGTTATAGAAGTCAACATCCACCCCGCGCACAACTGGAAGGAACTGGTCGATCACACCGAGTTCCTCTACGAAGCCGCGCACCAGACGCGCCTGGCCGCCGAGAAGTTCATGGTCGATGGCCGCCACAGCGGCACCGGCGGCGGCAACCACTTCGTGCTCGGCGGCGCCACGCCGGCCGACAGCCCCTTTCTGCGTCGCCCCGAGCTGCTGGCCAGCCTGCTGACCTACTGGCACAACCACCCGAGCCTGTCCTACTTGTTCTCGGGCCAGTTCATCGGCCCGACGAGCCAGCACCCGCGTTTCGACGAAGCGCGCAACGACCAGGTCTATGAAGTCGAGATTGCGCTAAAAGAAATCGAGCGCCAGTTGAGCTTGCACAAGATGGTCACGCCGTGGTTGATCGACCGCACGCTGCGCCATCTGTTGATCGACGTCACCGGCAACACGCACCGCGCCGAGTTCTGCATCGACAAGTTGTATTCGCCCGACAGCGCCACCGGCCGCCTGGGCCTGCTCGAGTTGCGCGCCTTCGAGATGCCGCCGCATGCGCGCATGAGCCTGGCGCAGCAGTTGCTGATGCGCGCCATCGTCGCCTGGTTCTGGCACACGCCGTACCGTGGCGGCGGCGAGACGCGGCTGACACGCTGGGGCACCGCCGTGCACGACCGCTTCTTGCTGCCGACGTTTGTGCGCATGGACTTCGACGACGTCATCGCCGACTTGCAGCGCGCCGGTTTCGCCTTCGACAGCGCGTGGTTTGCGCCGCACTTCGAGTTCCGCTTTCCGCGCGTCGGTGAAATCAAGGTGCAGGGCATCGAGGTCGCCGTGCGCAGCGCGCTCGAACCGTGGAACGTGATGGGCGAGGAGAGCACGGCGGGCGGCACTGCCCGTTATGTCGATGCCTCGCTGGAACGGCTCGAAGTCAAGGCGACCGGCCTGAACGGCAACCGTCACGCCGTCACCGTCAATGGCCGCGCGCTGCCGCTGCAGCCTACAGGACGCATAGGAGAGTTCGTCTGCGGCGTGAGGTATCGCGCGTGGCAGCCGCCGTCGGCGCTGCATCCGACGATCGGCGTGCATGCGCCGCTGACGTTCGACGTCGTCGATCGCTGGAGCGAACGCTCGCTCGGTGGTTGCCGCTATCACGTCGAGCACCCCGGCGGGCGCAACGAGGCCACGCTGCCGGTCAACGCCTACGAGGCCGAGAGCCGGCGCCTGGCGCGCTTCGAGTCGCTCGGCCACACGCCGGGTCGCATGGTGGTGGGCAGCGCCACGCCGAGCCGGGAATTCCCGTTCACTCTCGATCTGCGGCTGGGCTAACGTCAGGCGCTCTACACCCACACGAGCCGAGCCCGAGCCTTGTCCAGCCTGCCCCAGCCAACGCCTGCCGCGCCGGCATTCGCCTTCGCGCCGCAGGAGTCGGGCGACGCCTGTTGGGACGAATTGCGCGGGCCCGCGGGCGCGCTGCGGCCGACGTGGCAACGCTTCATCGCCGCCACGCCGGCGCTGCACGACGACGCAGCGGCCACGTTCGCGCGCCACCGAGCGGCGATCGCGCAGCAGATCCGCGCCGACGGCGTCACGCACAACCTGCACGAGCAGGCCGAGCCGGGCTCGTCGGCGCGCGCCTGGTCGCTCGAAGCGCTGCCGCTGATCGTCGAAGCGGCCGACTGGGCGCAGATCGAGCGTGGCGTCATTCAGCGCGCGCAACTGCTGTCGCGCATGCTGGCCGACCTCTACGGCCCGCAGCGTCTGTTGCACGATGCGCTGCTGCCTCCCGCGCTGGTCTTTCGCCACAGCGGCTACCTGCGGCCGGTGCACGGCATCACGCCGGCCGGCGGCATGCACCTGCACATCGTCGCCTTCGATGTCGCGCGCGGCGTCGATGGCCGCTGGTGGGTGGTCTCGCAGCGCACGCAGTCGCCGTCGGGGCTGGGCTATGTGCTGCACAACCGCCTGATCGTCTCGCGGCTGTACCCCGAGGCCTTTCGCGACTTGCGCGTGCAGCACATCGCCAGCAGCTACCGCCGCTTGCTCGACACGGTGCAACAGCAAGCCGCCGACATCGCCGCGCGCCTGGGCGACGGCCACCTGCCGCGCATCGCCTTGCTCACGCCCGGCCCGTACAGCGAAACCTATTTCGAGCATGCGACTCTCGCGCGCTACCTCGGCTTGTCGCTGGTCGAAGGCGC
>JANNJX010000474.1:0-1602 GCA_031396005.1 Burkholderiales bacterium | reverse complement strand
TCAGTTTCTCGACGTCACGCTGCCGTCGCTGGCGCCGATGCTGCTGATGGTCGGCATCCTGACCATGGCCGCGCACTTCCAGCTCTTCGCCGAGCCCTACGTGATGACGCAGGGCGGCCCGGCGCAGCGCACCGTCACCGTTCTGTACTTCATGTATGAAGAGGGCTTCAAGTGGTGGAGCCTGGGCTCGGCATCGGCGGTGGCGTTTTTGCTGTTCGTCATCATGTTTGCGTTCACGCTGCTGCAAGTGCGCGTGGCGCGGCGTTCGGAGGCGCTGTGAAACAGCGCGTTCGCATGCTGATCACTGAGGCGCTGTGACGATGCAGCAGCCGGCACGCGCCCTCGCCGTCAACGGCGCATTGACCCTCATCTCCGTGCTGACGCTGATGCCGCTGCTGTGGATGGTGTCGGCCTCGTTCATGGCGCCCGGCGAAGCGGCGCGCTTCCCGCCGCCGCTGCTGCCGAGCGCGCCGACGCTGGCCAACTACCACGAGCTCTTCGCCACCGTCGGCATCGGCCGTCAGTTCGCCAACAGCGTGGTCATGGCGCTGGGCGCCACCGCGTTGTCGCTCGCCTTCAACGTCGCCGCCGGCTACGCCTTCGCCAAACTGCGCTTCGCTGGCCGCGAGCGACTCTTCCGCACGCTGCTCGGCGCGCTCGTGATCCCGGCTCAGGTGACGATGATGCCGCTGTTCCTGATGTTGGAACGTTTGGGCTTGGTCAACACACTGCCCGGCGTTTTGATCCCCTGGCTGGCCAGCGTCTTCGGCATCTTCCTCGTGCGCCAGTACGCGATGTCGATTCCCGACGAGTTGCTCGAAGCCGCGCGCATCGACGGGGCGAGCGAGTGGCGCATCTTCCGCGACGTGGTGCTGCCGCTGCTCGCGCCGGTGCTCGTCACGCTCGCGCTGCTGAGCTTTCTCGGCGCCTGGAACGACTTCATGTGGCCGCTGATCGTGCTGTCCGACCGCGACCTGCAGACACTGCCGGTCGCACTCGCCGCACTGTCGCGCGAGCACGTGTCCGACACCGAACTGATGATGGCCGGCGCCGTGGTCACCGTGCTGCCGGTGCTGCTGCTGTTCCTGGCGCTGCAGCGCTACTACATGCAGGGGCTGCTCGTGGGCAGCGTGAAGGGATGAGTGTTGTGGGACGCTTGCTGACGGCAGCCGCGGTGTGCGTGGCGACACAGGGAGCCCACGGCGCTCCGTTGCGGCAGGAGGTGCTCGACGACTTCCGCAGCACGACCGCCTGGCGCGCCTCGGCCTCCGACCAGGTGCGCGCGGCGCTGCGTGTCGATGCGGGCGACGGCAGCCTGTGCCTGGACTACGACTTCGCAGGCGTCTCCGGCTACGCGGTGATGCAGCGCGAGCTGCCGCTCGACTGGCCGCAGCACTTCGACCTGAGGCTGCGCTTCAAGGGCAGCGGCGCGATCAACGACTTCCAGATCAAGTTCGTCGACGCCAGCGGCGACAACGTGTGGTGGACCAACCGGCCGGCTTTCGCCCTGCCCAAGCGCCTGACCGAGATCAAGCTGCGCCGGCGCCACATCGACTTCGCCTGGGGCCCGACGACCGATCGCACGTTGCGCCGCACGCGCAC
>JANNJX010000464.1:0-3736 GCA_031396005.1 Burkholderiales bacterium | reverse complement strand
GTGCCCGCCGAGGGCGTGCTGACGCGTGCCGAGTTCCTGCGTTTGATTCAGCGCGAGAAGCGCCGCACCGACAGATCGCATTCCGCGCTGTCGCTGGCACTGCTCAAGATCGACAGCGCTGCGCTCGGTGCACGCGATGCGGTTCTCGAAAGGGTCTGCGTCATGGTGCGCCAGACCGACTACACCGCGGCCATAGACGACGACGGCGTGGCTGTGCTGCTGCCCGACACCGGCGACGCAGGGTTGCGCAGCTTTCTCGATAAGGTAGCCCTCGGCAGGCATGCCCACGTGTTGTCGGTCGTAGGCGCAACCTACCCCGACGCCTCCTTCGACCGGTTGATGGCCGAGCGCATGGGCACGCCGCGCTCACGCCACTTCATGGCCGCGGACGAAACCGCGGCCGCAACGACGCACGGCTATCCGCTGAAGCGCATGGTCGACCTGGTCGGCTCGATCACCGCGCTGGTGCTGCTGTCGCCGCTGATGCTGGTCATCGCCCTGATCATCAAGTTGACCTCGCCAGGCCCCGTGATCTTTCGCCAGCAGCGCATTGGCAAGGGCGGGGTCCCGTTCACTTTCTACAAGTTCCGTTCGATGCGGACGGACACCGACGACCGTGTGCATCGCGAGTACGTCGCCAGCTTGATCGATGGCCAGCCGACGAAGGGTGGCGAAGTCGCCGGCACGGCAGGCCAGTTCAAGATGAAGTCCGATCCGCGCATCACGCCGATCGGCCGCTTCATCCGCAAGACCAGCATCGACGAAATCCCGCAGTTCTGGAACGTGCTCAAGGCAGACATGAGCCTGGTCGGCCCGCGCCCGCCATTGCCCTACGAGGCCGACCGCTACAAGGCCTGGCACCGGCGCCGCATCTTCGACCTCAAGCCAGGACTGACCGGCATCTGGCAAGTGGAGGGGCGCAGCCGCGTCTCGTTTGACGACATGGTGCGCATGGACCTGCGCTACCTGCGCGAATGCTCGCTTGGGTTTGATCTGCGGTTGCTCGTCAAGACCGTTGCGGTCGTCTTGAGATGCGAGGGTGCTACCTGACGCACAACCGTGGCGCTAGCCTCGCGATGGGGGGTGCTCGAGTTTGTTTGATGTTGGACGTTTGAGGGATGAGGACCAATTGAGATCCAAACTCTGTTTAGTCACCGGGGGCGCCGGCTTCATTGGCTCGGAGTTGGTCAGCTTGGCCACCGAGCAGTTCGAGCATGTGATCGCGGTGGACAGCTTGGTGAACGGAAAGCGCGAGAACATCCCGCAGGGTCTGTCCGATCGGGTCACGCTCGAAGTGATGGACGTCCGGGCCGAGGACGCGATGCGGCGCCTGATGAAGGGCGTGGACGTGGTCTACCACCTGGCCTGCCTCGGCGTTCGCCATTCGATTCACTCCCCGGTCGAGAACCACGACGTCAATGCAACCGCCACGTTGCGTCTCCTCGCCGCGGCACGCGAGGCGGCAGTACGTCGCTTCGTCTACGTCTCGACCTCCGAGGTTTATGGCTCGATTGCGCCGAAGCCGCCGATGGCAGAGACGCATCACACGCACCCGATGACGGTGTATGGCGCTTCCAAGTTGGCGGGGGAGTGCTATGCGCGTGCCTACCATCGAACCTATGGTTACGAGACGGTGGTGTTGCGGCCGTTCAACGCTTATGGACCACGTTGCCACCATGAGGGTGACAGCGGCGAAGTGATTCCCAAGTTCATGCTGCGTTGTATGGCGGGCCGGCCCATCATCATCTTCGGCGACGGCCAGCAGACGCGTGACTTCACTTATGTGACAGACACGGCGCGCGGCATTCTGTCGGCAGGATTCGCCGAAGGCGCGGTCGGACAGACAATCAACCTGGGGACCGGCCGCGAGGTCACTGTCGGCGCGTTGGCCAAGCTGATTGGCGACGTCGTTAGTAAAGGGCCGGTACGGATCGAGCATCAAGATTCGCGCCCGGGTGACGTTATCCGCCTGTGTGCTGACGTTTCGCGTGCGCGCGAACTTCTCGCCTTCGAGCCGACGATCGATCTGGCGCAAGGGCTGCACCAGCTCAAGCGTTGGTATCAAAGCCGACCGCATTCACCAGAAGACCTGTTGCGAGCCGAGGTTGTTCGCAATTGGCTCATTCCTGCGAGCTGAGCATGATCCCGATCGCCAAACCGTCAATGGGTGAACCTGAAGCCGAGGCGGCACGCCGCGTGATTCTCAGCGGCTGGACCACGCAAGGTCCCGAGGTGGCTGCGTTCGAGCGTGAGTTCGCTGCCCTCGTCGACGCGCCGCACGCCTGCGCTGTATCGAACTGCACGACCGCGCTGCATCTGGCGCTGCTGGTCGCCGGCGTTCAGGCCGGTGACGAGGTCATCACCGTCAGCCACTCGTACATCGCCACCGCCAATGCCATCCGCTATGTCGGCGCAACGCCGGTGTTCGTCGACGTCGACCCAGACACCTTCAATATCGACCCAAACCTGATCGAAGCAGCGATCACGCCGCGCACGCGCGCCATCCTCGTCGTGCACCAGATCGGCATGCCGTGCGACCTGGCCCACATCGTGCCGCTGGCACAACGCTGCGGCCTGCGCTTGGTTGAGGACGCCGCCTGCGCCATCGGCAGCGAGATCTTGTGGGACGGCCAGTGGCAGAAGATCGGCCGCCCGCATGGCGACGTCGCCTGCTTCTCGTTCCATCCGCGCAAGATCGTCAGCACCGGCGACGGCGGCATGCTGACCACGCGCCATGCCGAATGGGACAAGCAGTTTCGCCTGCTACGCCAGCATGCGATGAGCGTGCCCGACACCGTGCGCCACGGCTCCAACCAGGTGATCTTCGAGTCGTATCCGACGGTGGGCTACAACTACCGCATGACGGACATCCAGGCCGCCGTCGGACGCGAGCAGTTGAAGCGGCTGCCCAACATCGTTCGCGAACGGCGCGATCTGGCGGCACGTTATCGTGACCTCCTGGCGCAGAGCCCCGGGCTCGTCCTGCCGCGTGAACCGGACTGGGCGCGAAGCAACTGGCAGAGTTTCTCGGTGCGCTTGCCCGCAGGCGTCGATCAGCGCCATGTCATGCAGTCGATGCTCGACGCAGGCATCAGCACTCGCCGCGGCATCATGTGCAGCCATCGCGAGGTTGCGTACAAAGCCTTCGAGCGCCGTCATCCGTTGCGGCAGTCAGAGCTTGCACAAGATCGATGCGTCTTGTTGCCGTTGTACTCTGGCCTGACTGCCGAAGAACAGCACCACGTATCGACAGCACTTCTCCAAGCGTGTAACGCTCGTCTGGCGCCTGTTTCGCTGCTAGCGGTGTAGAGAGCAAACTCTGATGGCAATGACGAGCGAAACCGTGTCTCCAAACGTGGAGGCTCCGCACAGCAGCAGCTACAGCCAGATCCTCAAAGCGTCCGGAATGATGGGCGGCTCATCGGCTTGTGCGCTGCTTGTCACCCTGGTCCGGACCAAGGCCATGGCCGTGATGCTCGGCCCAGCAGGGTTCGGCCTGATCGGCGCTCTGTCTTCGGTAACCGACGTGGCGCGCACCATCGCCGGCGTCGGCATCGGCAGCAGCGGAGCACGCCAAGTGGCACATGCGTCGCGCGAGAGCACCATGCGCGTGGCGCGGACTGCCCGGGTGCTGATGATCCTGGCCGTGCTGCTGGGAGTTGCCGGTGCGTCGGTCGTCGCGTTCGGCTCGACCTCGCTTTCTTTGGTGACCTTCGGTACCACGCAGCACGCGCAC
>JANNJX010000438.1:0-4090 GCA_031396005.1 Burkholderiales bacterium | reverse complement strand
CTACCGCGTCAGCGACGAGCGGCGGCAGGCGATGGCGCGGCTCGGCGTGAACAATGCCGACGTCGCGGTCACCGAGCGCGGCGTCGAACTCAGGTTCACGTCAAAGCGCTGAGTATCATCCGCGCCTTTGTGCGCGAGGCGAGGGGCCGCTGTGGACTGGATGGTGTTGGTCAAGGCAGCAGTGATGGGCGTCGTCGAGGGACTGACCGAGTTCCTGCCGATCTCGTCCACCGGGCACCTGATCCTGGCTGCGTCGCTGCTCGATTTCACCGGGCCGATGGTCAAGGTCTTCGACGTTGCCATCCAGACCGGCGCCATGTTCGCCGTGATCGTCGAGTACCGGCGGCGCTTCGCCGACACGCTGGCCGGCATCACCAGCCAGCCGGTGGCGCAGCGCTTCGCGCGCAACGTGCTGATTGCGTTCTGCCCGGCGGTCGTCGCTGGTCTGGCCTTCGGCAGCTTCATCAAGACGCACCTGTTCCATCCGGTGCCGGTGGCGCTGGCCTTCATCGTCGGCGGCATCATCATCCTCTGGGTCGAGCGCCGTCACCGCGCGTACTACGGCGAGCGCGATCTGCAGGGCCGGCGCCACGCGCGCGTCGAGTCGGTCGACGACATGAGCGCGATCGATGCGCTCAAGGTCGGCCTCGTGCAGTGTCTGGCGCTGATCCCGGGCACCAGCCGCTCGGGGGCGACGATCATCGGCGCGATGGTCTTCGGCTTTTCGCGCAAGGCCGCCGCCGAATTCAGCTTCTTCCTCGCCGTGCCGACGTTGATTGGCGCCGGCGCGTATTCGGTGTGGAAGGACCGCGACGCCTTGTCGATAGGCGACTTGCCGACGTTTGCCGTCGGCACCGTGTTCGCATTCTTCAGCGCTTGGCTGTGCATCCGCTGGCTGATCCGTTTCGTCTCCAGCCATGACTTCACCGCGTTCGCGTGGTATCGCATCGTCTTCGGCGCGGTGGTGCTGCTCACGTCGACCACCGGTTGGGTCACCTGGCGCGCATGACTGCGATGCGAGAACCGCATCGCTGAAGGCGCAGCACTCGCTAGCATGCGGGCCTGCACAAGGAGACACGCATGCTGCAACTGGTGATCGGCAACAAGAACTATTCGTCGTGGTCGATGCGGCCCTGGGTGCTGATGCGCCAGTGCGGCATCGCCTTCGACGAGATCAAGCTGCGCTTCGACACGCTGACCTACTCGCCGGACTCGGCGTTCCACCGCGCGCTGTCGCAGTACACGCCGGTGGCCAAGGTGCCGGTGCTGCTGATCGGCGGTTTCGCCGTCTGGGACACGCTGGCGATTGCCGAAGCGCTGGCCGACCACCACCCCGAGCTGGCGCTGTGGCCGCGCGAGCCGCTGCAACGGGCGCGCGCGCGCAGCCTGTGCGCCGAGATGCACGCCGGCTTCGGCGCGCTGCGCAGCCACTGCCCGATGAACATCGAGGCGTCGCTGGCCGACGTGGGACAGCGCGTGCTCGCCGACCACGCAGGCGTCGCCGGCGATCTGACGCGCATCGACGCCATCTGGTCGGAGCAGGTGGGGGTCAGCGGCCGGCCGTTCTTGTTCGGCGCATTCGGCATTGCCGATGCGTACTTCGCGCCGGTCGTCGCACGCACGCGCACCTACGGCCTGCCGCTATCGGCGCCAGCGCGCGCCTACGCCGATCGTGTGTGGGCCGCGCCGGGCGTGGCAGCGTGGGTCGCCGATGCGCTGGCGGAGCGCGACTTTCTCGACTTCGAAGAGCCGTACCGCACCTCCCGTTCGCCCTGAGGCATCGAAGGGCTCGTCCGCGGCTTCGATGCCTCAGCCCGAACGGGCTTGCTCTGTTTCGTTGAGGCCGCATCAACAGTGGCGCTTCGTGAACACCAGGTCCCACACGCCGTGGCCGAGCGCCAGGCCGCGGTTCTCGAACTTGGTCAGCGGACGGTAGTCGGGCCGCGGCGCATAGCCGTCGGCCGTGTTGTCGAGCAGCGGCTCGGCCGACAAGACTTCGAGCATCTGCTCGGCATAGGGCTGCCAGTCGGTGGCGCAGTGCAGCGTGCCGCCGGCAGCCAGACGCGACGCGAGCAGCGCGACGAACGGCGGCTGGATCAGGCGCCGCTTCCAATGCCGCTTCTTCGGCCACGGGTCGGGAAAGAAGACATGCACAGCGGCCAGCGAGGACAGTGCGATCACCTCGCGCAGCACCTCGACCGCGTCGTGTTGCACGATGCGCAGGTTGGCGAGCTGTTGCTGCTCGATGCACTGCAGCAGCGCACCGACGCCGGGCTCGTGAACTTCGATGCCAAGGAAGTTTTCGTGCGGCCTGGCAGCGGCGATCGCCGCTGTGGCCTGGCCCATGCCGAAGCCGATCTCGACGACCAGCGGCGCGCTGCGGCCGAAGACGCGTCTGACGTCGAGCGGCGCGGGCGCGAACGGCAGCACGAAGCGCGGCGCGAGTTCGCGCAGCGCGCGTTGCTGGCCCGGCCCCATGCGGCCGGCACGCAGGACGAAACTCTTGATGCCGCGGCGCAGCGTGGGTTCGAGTGGAGAAGAAGCGGTCATGGCCGCACGCATTGTCGCGCGCGGCCTTGCGGCGTCAGGGTGCTGGCCAGCGGTGTGCGCCGACGCCGGGCTTGAACAGCGCCGTGTCCACGCCCTGGCCCTGCAACGCCGCCTTGACTGCGGCGGGGTCGTAGTGGAAGCGTTGCAGACCGAGGTTGATTGTCGCCAGCGGCAGCGTGTTGGAGAACGGGTGCCCGTGCAGCATCGGCACGGCGGCGCCGCCGCCGAAATTCGGCACCGTGACCGCCTGCGAGACGGTCATCGCTCCCGTGCTGTCGCGAACCACGCCGTGGACCTTCGGATCGGTGCCGGTGTAGTCGACCGCAAAGCCGTAGTACAGCGTGTCGTTCGACGAGAACGCTGGGCTGAAGCTGCCGTCGGATGCGACCAGGCGCACCGAGACGCTGCCGCCGATCGAGTTGATCGTGATCGACGGCGGCGTCGGGTTGGCCGCCGTCGGTGTGGCGGGCGGGCCGGGCTGCACGTAGGTGAGGTAGTCGGTGTCGAAGTTCGGGTCGATGAAGCAGCAGTACGGGTCGATCTGCGCGGCCGCCGTGATGATGCCCTGGCCCAGGTTCGGCGGCTCGATCGGCGCGTTCAGCCGGCGCGATTCGAAGTAGCGGAACTCGCCGGGCTGCACGGCGATGTTGGCGCGAATCGCGCGCTTCAAACAGCGCTCGACGGGGCCGAACGACGAGCCGGCGTAGATCGGGTCGTCGAACGGCGCCACGCGCTGCACGCACGCCGGATTGACCTCGCTGGTGAAGATCACCGACAAGCCGTCGTCGCCGACGATCAGGCCGCGGCTCGTGCTCGGCTCGGTGACGAGCGCGCCTCGGCGCGGCGACGTGGTGTCGGTGTTGTCGTCCATGAGCGCGTTCGTGCCGAGCCCCGACTCGGCGCCGTCGGCCAAGCCGTCGCTGTCGGTGTCCGGGTTGCCCGGGTCGGTGCCGGTGCCCAGCGCCTTCTCGGCGTCGTAGGAGAGCCCGTCGCCGTCGTCGTCGGTGTTGACGGCCGCTGCGAGCACCAGCACGCGGAACGTGACGTCGGCGTAGCGGCCGTCGGCCGGGTTGACCACGCTCGCGGTCACCGCATGCTCGCCGGCGCTCAAACCGCTCAACACCGACATGTTCAGCGACGCGCTCGTGCCGAGCACAGGGCTGCTTGGGCTCTTGCCATCTCGCCAAGTGATGGTGCCGCTGCCAGCGTTGCTCGGCGTGACGATGATCGCCGTGCGGTACGGCGTGGTGTCGCCGCTGCGGATGACGACGCGGTCGTGGCCCACGCGCGCCAGCGCCGGCTGCGGGGCCGGGCCGCCCGCGGCCGGCCACTGCGCGTTGAAGCCGCGGTCGCCCTGCACGCGGCTCGTGCGTAGCGCTTCCATCACGGCCGGTGTCGAGTACGCGAAAGGTTTGGCGGCGAGGTTGCTGCCGGTGTTGATCGTCGCCCGCGGACCGGTCGTGCCGTCGCCGCTGCCGTGGGCGTAGATGAACAGCGAGGCTGTGGGCACCGCGAGCTGCCAGCGTGTCAGCACGCAGGG
>JANNJX010000435.1:0-3582 GCA_031396005.1 Burkholderiales bacterium | reverse complement strand
ACGGCAAGGCCTTCAGCACGACGCCAATGTTGCCGCCGTGGACGATGAAGACGCCGAAGATGCAGCCGAGCGCAACGAGCCAGCCGACGATGACGAACATGGGTGCCTGTCGAGTGAGTGACCAGCGCTATATCGGCCTGGCGATACCGCGCTTGAGAAGAAGTGTCGGCGCGGTGCGACAACGCTGATCGGTTCATCAACCCTTGTTTCGCCGCACAAAAGAAAACGGCTCCTTGCGGGAGCCGTTTGAAAGCACAGAACTGTGCCAGGAGGAGACAAGCAAGAAACCGTGTCGGCAGAAACTCAGTGTTGGACTGCGGCGGATTGCATCCGCAGCGAGCCGGCCGCTTTGCCTTTGCCAGCACGAGCTGGAGGGTTGCACAAACCGCAGGTAAAGTGCTTGGCGATCTCGTGCGGATGCGTGACAAAGTGCCCACCGCACGAAGAACAGCGGGTCATCGTCAGCATGCCGTTGTCGACGAACTTGACCAGGCGCCAAGCCCGCGTCACCGACAGCATCGGCTCCAACTGCTGCGTCGTCACCTGCTCGAGGTAGAGCTGGTAGGCCTTGATGACGATGTCGATCTCGTCCAATGCCGCTGTCTTGTTCAGGTACTCGTGGATGTTCAGGAACAGGCTGGCGTGAATGTTGGGCTGCCAGGTCATGAACCAGTCGGTCGAGAACGGCAACTGGCCTTTGCTCGGGCTCTTGCCGGCGACTTCTTTGTACAGGCGCAGCAGGCGCTCGTAGCTGAGATCGGTCTCGGACTCCAGCACCTGCAGGCGCGCGCCGAGGTGGATCAGCGTCACCGCGCGCTCGATCTGCCGGGCTTCGGTGAGGATGCTTTTGACGCGGGGCATGTCAGTTCCGCCCAGCCGTCTGAAGGAACCGACGCGCCCCTCGGGGGCGGCGAGCGAAGCGAGCTTGGGGCTTCATGTCATGCAGCCTCTTGATGGCGGCCGGCCATCAGGATCGCAGCGTGCAAGCGGCCGACATGGTCGTTGGCGCTCGACTTGCCATGGCTCGTCAGCAGGTTCCAGACGATCTCGTCGTCCATGCGGAAGCGGCACAGCAGCGTATTGGTCTGCGCGATCTTCAAGATCTGCGCCGAGGTCAGGCCGCCGATCATCGCTGCCGTGTCTTCGCCGATGCCCAGGCGGTACAGCGCCTGCTCGCGGTCGGCGCGGATGAGGCTTTGCGCCAGCATCAGATACGACAGGTTGGCTTCACGAATCTCGGCGAGGATCTGGTCTGCGTTCATGTGGCTCCTACTCCCTTTGCATTCAGTCAATCGATGAGTGAACTGTAGAGATCGACCGCGGTGGCCGACAGACGGCGCACGCCATCACTTGAGTCCTCGTTCTTCTGTGCGACGTGTCAGGCAACTTCCTACAGCGTTGGCTCGAACGTGAAGGTTCTCACGGGCGCTGTCCGCGGCCCGTAAACTGCCGTCGGCCGAGTCCTACAAAGCCCGCCGATTCGAGCCGACAGCCGCGGGACGGCGCACGGCCGATGCTCGCGGGTTGAATTCAAGGAGGCTGTTTGTCCCACCTCGACATTGAGGCTTGCCGTCACCGGAGGCGTTGGCCCTGAGCGCCGCGCTGCCAGCACCCGCACCCGCCGCCGGCCCGGGCTGGCTGGCGCGTGTCGGCGCACGCGCCAAGGCGAGCCTGGCTTCGCTTCGCGTCACGCTGGCCTTCGTCGGCGATGTCTTGTTGGCAATGATGAGTCCGCGCTCCTGGCGCGCGATGCGCTGGCGCGACGTCGCCTGGCAGCTCGAGCAGACGGGGCCGCGCAGCCTGCCCATCACCGCAGTCATCAGCGCCCTGCTCGGCTTGATCCTGGCTTACATGGGCGCGGCGCAGTTGGAGCCGTTCGGCGCGCAGGCCTACATCGCCGATCTGGTGACGATCGGCGAGTTGCGCGAGATCGCGGCACTGGTCGTCGGCATCGTGCTGTCGGGCCGCGTCGGCGCAGCATTTGCGGCGCAACTGGCCAGCATGCGTGCCAACGAGGAGATCGACGCACTGGAAACGCTGGGCGTGCGGCCAGTGGCCTTCCTCGTGTTGCCGCGCCTCTTGGCTATGACGCTGACCGCGCCGCTGCTGACGGTGTTTGCTGCGGTCGTCGGCATGGCCTCAGGCGCCGCGGTGGCGGTGGTGGTGTACGACCTGACGCTGCGCGAGTACCTGCTGCGAACCCTGATCTCGGTGACGACCGACAACATCGTCGTCGGCCTCGTCAAGGGCACGACGTACGGCGTGCTGGTGGCGCTGGCCGGATGCCGTCAGGGCCTGCACGCCGGCCGCAGCGCCGAGGCCGTGGGCGAGGCGACGACGGCTGCCGTCGTTCAGGCCATCGTCTGGATGGCGGTTGCGGCGTCGGTGTTGACGATCGTCTTTCAGCGGCTGGGTATATGACCCCCCCCGAAGCGGCTTCGCCGCCTCCCCCCAGGGGGGCAACGCCAGCGGCCGGGCAAAGCCCGATCCGCGGCGTTCGCATGGATAGGCTGCGCGCTGCCTGCATTGCACATGTCGTTCGGTGTTGGAGAAGCGTGACATGCCCTCCGCATTGATCCGCGCCGACGCCGTGACGCTGGCCTTCGGCGCCAAGGTGATCCAGCACGATCTGTCGTTCGAGGTCCTGCCGCGCGAAGTGCTGGCGGTGATCGGCGGCAGCGGCTGCGGCAAGAGCACGGTGCTGCGTGCGCTGGTCGGCCTGCACCAGCCGCGTGCCGGCCGCGTGCTGCACGGCGAGCATGATCTGTACGCCAGCCCGCAGGGCGTGCAGGACGAGATCAGGAGGCACCTCGGCGTGATGTTCCAGGCCGGCGCGCTGTTCAGCTCGATGACGGTCGGCGAGAACGTGATGCTGCCGCTCGAGCTGCATGCGCCCGCCTCGCGCGCGCAGCACGAACACATCGCGCGCGAGAAGCTGGCGCTGGTGGGCCTGCAGGACAGCTTCGACCAGGAGCCGGCGTCGCTCAGCGGCGGCATGAAAAAACGCGCTGCGATCGCCCGCGCGCTGGCGCTCGAGCCGCAGGTCTTGTTCCTCGACGAACCTTCGGCGGGCCTCGACCCGCTGGCCTCGGCACGGCTGGACGCGCTGATCCTGCAATTGCGCGAGCAACTCGGCACGACGGTGGTGATGGTGACGCACGAACTCGACAGCCTGTTCGCCGTGGCCGACCGCGTGCTGTTCCTGAGCGCAGAAGAAAAAACGATGACCGCCACGGGCTCGCCGCGCGAACTGGCCGACGGCGGCCCCGCACCGGTGCGCGAGTTCCTGCATCGCGGCCGCGTCGCCGCCGAAGCGCAGTAAGCGCCATGGCACGCAAAGCCAGCCCCACCCTCATCGGCGCCTTCGTCGTCGCCGGCCTGGCCTTGCTGGCCGCGGCGATCGTCTTCGTCGCCGGCAACGATCTGTTCAAGCGCAAGGAGCGCGCGGTGATGTACTTCCGCGGCTCGATCTACGGCCTGCAGGTCGGCGCGCCGGTGGTCTTTCGCGGCGTGCGCGTCGGCAGCGTGGTCTCGCTCGAGGTCGTCTACGACCGCGTCAACGACCGCTTCGTCATTCCGGTG
>JANNJX010000429.1:0-2354 GCA_031396005.1 Burkholderiales bacterium | reverse complement strand
TTTAGTCAGCGCCAGCCCGGCGCAAAACGCAGCAAAAGCTGGGCCACCAGCAGCCCGGCAGCAAAGCCGACGGCGATCCACAGCGCCGCACGCAGCAGGCGGTTGGTGCGGCGCTGCTCGGCGAGCAGCGTCTGCATCAGCGCCGAATCTTCACGCGGCTTCAGCGCCGCGTGAAGCAGGCGCGGCAACTCCGGCAACAGCTTGGCGTAGCGCGGCGCTTCGTCCTTCAAGCGCTGCGTCAGGCCTTCGACGCCGACCTGCTCGCCCATCCAGCGTTCGAGAAACGGCTTGGCCGTGCTCCACAGATCGAGTTCGGGGTCGAGCTGGCGGCCGAGGCCCTCGACGTTGAGCAGCGTCTTTTGCAGCAGCACGAGCTGCGGCTGGATCTGCACGTTGAAGCGGCGCGAGGTTTGAAACAACCGCAACAACACCTGGCCAAGCGAGATGTCCTTCAGCGGCCGGTCGAACAGCGGCTCGCAGACGGTGCGGATGGCGCTCTCCAGCGCATCGACGCGGGTCTCCCCCGGCACCCAGCCGCTCTCCAGGTGCAGCTCGGCAACACGCTTGTAGTCGCGGCGGAAGAAGGCGAGAAAGTTCTGCGCCAGGTAGTCGCGGTCGTTGTCGGTCAGCGTGCCGACGATGCCGAAGTCGAGCGCGATGTAGCGGCCGAAGGTCGCCGGCTCGACGCTGACCTGGATGTTGCCCGGATGCATGTCGGCGTGGAAGAAGCCGTCGCGAAAAACCTGGGTGAAAAAGATCGTCACGCCGTCGCGCGAAAGGCGCTTCACGTCGACCCCGGCGGCCAGCAAACGCTCGGTCTGGCTGATCGGGATGCCGTTCATGCGCTGCATCACCATGACGTTGGAAGTGCACCAGTCCCAATGCATTTCCGGGATCTCGACCAGCGCCAAGCCGGACATGTTGCGCCGCAGTTGCGCCGCGTTGGCGGCCTTGCGCACGAGATCGAGCTCGTCGTGCAGGTAGGTGTCGAATTCGGCGACGACTTCGCGCGGCTTGAGGCGCCGGCCGTCGTCGCCGCTGCGCTCGACCCAGCCGGCCATGCGGTGCAAGAGCGCGATGTCGTCGTCGATGGCGCGCAGCATGCCGGGGCGCAACACCTTGACCGCAACCTCGCGGCCGTTCTTGAGCACGGCGAAATGCACCTGCGCGATCGACGCGCTGGCCACCGGCTCGGTGTCGAAGCGGGTGAAGACCTCAGCCAGCGGCTTGGCGAACGCGCGCTCGACGATCGTCACCGATTGCGCGCCCGGAAACGGCGGCACGTTGTCCTGCAATTGCGCCAATTCGTCTGCGATGTCCGCGGGTAGCAGGTCGCGCCGTGTCGACAGCACCTGGCCGAACTTGACGAAGATCGGCCCGAGCTTCTCGAGCGCGCGGCGCAGGCGCACGCCGCGCGGCTCGTCGAAGCGGCGGCCGATGGTGACGACGCGCGCCAGCGCCCGAACCCAGCGCTGCTTCAGGCCCGACAGCGCGAGGTCGTCGATGCCGAAGCGCAGCAGCGTGAGGGCGATGAAGAGGGCCCGCGCCACCTGCCTCATCGCACGGGGCTGTCCGGTCGCGGCGCGAACGAGCGGCGCAGCGCCCGGCGCGCGGCGCGGCCGACGCTCATCGCCAGCCGCGCCGGCGTGGCCCCCACCGCCTGGACTAGATCGGCCTCGATGTCCCAGCGCAGGTTGTCGGCCAGCCAATGCATGTCGGCGGCGACCGCGGCCGCACCATCGATGCGCACGTCGGGCGCCGCATCGCCGGACAAGACCGCGAGCAGTTGCGGCGGCGACGGCATCGACAGGCGCAACATCAGGTCGGGCTCGTCCCGGGACGGCTCTGCATCGCCTTCGAAAAGACCTGCGGGCGTCACCGTGACGCGTATCGGCGGCAGCGCCGGCAACCAGCCGGGCTGACCCTCCAGCGCCACAGCGAGCCGACGGCCGGCATGCGCCTGCAGCCGCTGCACCGCGGCGGGTTCGCGCGAGACCACATGGTTGACCAACAGCAGAAGGCGGGCCTGCGCCGCGGGCAGCACCAACTCACGAACCGATTGCAACATTTGCACGGATTGTAGGCAGGGCCTGTGCGGCATCCCTGTCGAGCGCGCGCCGATCGTCGCTGCGCTTTGGGGGACAATTGGGGCTTCCAACGCCACCCCACCCACTACAACTCGCCGCGCTCGAACGCTGCTCCAGGGCAGCTCTGGCCACTTTTTCGCTGTCGATGTTCCAAGACCGCAGCTACAAACGAACCTTCTACAGCGCGCCGCAGTCGGTGACGTCGCTGGTGGCTGCCGTTCTCGAGCCGACGCTGATCGTGCTGGTCTATCTGGGCACGGCGCTGTG
>JANNJX010000413.1:0-3699 GCA_031396005.1 Burkholderiales bacterium | reverse complement strand
TCGCGCGCGATCAGGCCGTAGCTCACGTAGTTGAGCCCCGGGCCGCCGTATTGCTCGGGGATCGTCGGCCCCAGCAGTCCCAGCTCGCCCATCTCCCGAAAGATCGACGGGTCGGTGGTGTGGTTGCGGAACGCCTCGACGACGCGCGGCGCGAGCCGATCCTGGCAGTAGGCGCTGGCGGCGTCGCGCACCATGCGCTCGTCGTCGGTGAGCTGCGCGTCGAGCAGGAACGGGTCGTCCCAATGGAAGCGGGCTTTCGTGGTGGGGGAGGCAGTCATGCCAGTCTCCTGTGGGGGGTTGTTGGGGTGCGGGAAGAGCGCGACTTCAGAGCGCCTTCACCAGTTCCGGAACGGCAGTGAACAGGTCGGCCTCGAGGCCGTAGTCGGCGACGCTGAAGATCGGCGCCTCGGCGTCCTTGTTGATCGCCACGATGACCTTGCTGTCCTTCATGCCGGCCAGGTGCTGGATCGCGCCGCTGATGCCGCAGGCGATGTACAGAGCCGGCGCGACGATCTTGCCGGTCTGGCCGACCTGCCAGTCGTTGGGCGCGTAGCCCGCGTCCACCGCGGCGCGGCTCGCACCCAGCGCGGCGCCCAGCTTGTCCGCCAGCGGTGTGAGCACCGCGTTGAACTTGTCGCTGCTGCCCATCGCGCGGCCGCCCGAAACGATGACCTTGGCCGCGGTCAGCTCGGGCCGGTCGAGCTTGGCAATCTCCGAGCCGACGAATGCGGATGTGCCGCTGTCGGCGACGGCGGCAACGCTCTCAACCGCCGCACTGCCACCGCTCGAAGCAGCCGGGTCGAAGCCTGTCGTGCGCACGGTGATGACCTTGATGGGGTCCGCGCTCTGCACGGTGGCGATGGCGTTGCCGGCGTAGATCGGGCGTTCAAACGTGTCGGCGCTGATGACCTTCATCGCGTCGCTGATCTGGGCCACGTCGAGCAGCGCGGCGACGCGTGGCGCAACGTTCTTGCCGTGCGCGGTGGCGGGGAACAGCAGGTGCGAATAGTTCTTCGCCACGGCGAGCACCTGGGCGGCGACGTTCTCGCCGAGCTGCTCGGCCAGGCTCGCGCCGTCGGCATGCAGCACCTTGGCTACGCCGGCGATGGCGGCCGCGGCCTGCGCGGCACCAGCGGCGTTGTGGCCGGCGATCAGCACGTGAACGTCACCACCACATTGCGCTGCCGCGGTGACAGTGTTGAGCGTCGCACCCTTGAGGGTGCCATGGTCGTGTTCGGCAATGACAAGCACACTCATTCAGATCACCTTCGCTTCGTTCTTCAGTTTGGCGACCAGCGTCGCGACATCGGGCACCTTGACGCCGGCGCCGCGCTTGGGCGGCTCGCTCACCTTGAGCGTCTTCAGGCGCGGCGCCACGTCGACGCCGAGGTCGGCGGGCTTGATCACTTCCAGCGGCTTCTTCTTGGCCTTCATGATGTTGGGCAGCGTGACATAGCGCGGCTCGTTCAGGCGCAAGTCGGTCGTGACGACGGCGGGCAGCTTGAGCTTGACGGTCTCCAGGCCGCCGTCGACTTCGCGTGTGACGGCGACGTGGCCCTCGGCCACTTCGACTTTCGAGGCGAAGGTGCCCTGCGGCAGATTCGCCAATGCGGCGAGCATCTGGCCGGTCTGGTTGCAGTCGTCGTCGATGGCTTGCTTGCCAAGGATGACGAGGCCGGGTTGTTCCTTGTCGACCAGGGCCTTGAGCAGCTTGGCGACCGCCAGCGGCTGCAGCTCGTCGGCGCACTCGACGTGGATGGCGCGGTCGGCGCCGATGGCCATCGCGGTGCGCAGGGTTTCCTGGCACTGGGTGACGCCACACGAGACGGCGATCACTTCGGTGGCGACGCCCTTCTCCTTCAGCCGCACCGCCTCTTCGATGGCGATCTCGTCGAACGGGTTCATGCTCATCTTGACGTTGGCGATGTCGACGCCCGTGCCATCGGCCTTGACGCGCACCTTGACGTTGTAGTCGACGACCCGTTTGACGGGGACCAGGATCTTCATGTCGTACCTTTCAGTTGGCCCGGCCGAGCGCGATGAAGCGCGCCAGGTGATGGTCTTCGTCGCCGAGCTGGTGGTCGATCATCACCAGCCGCTTGGCGTAGTGCGGCAGCGGCAGCTCCCAGGTCATGCCGATGCCGCCGTGCAGCTGGATGCATTCCTCGGCCACCCGCGTGCCGACGCGGCCGATGGTGACCTTGGCTGCCGACAGCGCGCGCTCCCTCGTCACGCGCTCGGCATCGATCGCTGCCGCCGCGTTGATCACCGCCGAGCGGGCCTGCTCGATCTCCACCAGCAGGTCGGCCATGCGGTGCTGCAGCGCCTGGAAGCTGCCGATCGGCACACCGAACTGCTTGCGCGTGCGCAGGTAGTCGAGCGTGGCGTCCTTGGCGACGTCCATCGCGCCCAGCGCTTCGGCGCACAGCGCGAGCACGCCCTTGCCGATGCTGTGTTCGATGGTCGCGGCAGCCGTTCCCTCGGCGCCGAGCAGCGCGTCGGCGCCGAGCGTGACGCCGGTGAGCGTGAGCTCGGCCGCGCGGCCGCCGTCGACATTCGGATAGCCGCGCAGCGCGAGCCCCGGCGTGCCGGCAGGCACCATGAACAGCGAGATGCCGGCCGCATCGTCCACCGCGCCGGCGGTTCGGGCCGACACGACGAAGACATTCGCCTGCTCGCCGTGCTGGACCACGGCTTTGGTGCCATCGAGCACCCATTGCGCGCCGACGCGCTTGGCGTGCGTCTGCACCTGCATGAGCTCGTGGTGCGCGTCGGGCTCGCCATGCGCGAAGGCGGCGATGCGCGTGCCACCGACGATCTCGGCCAGCAGCGCCTTCTGCGCCGGGTTGCCGGCATGGGCGATCGCGCTGCCGGCGAGCACGGTCGGCAGGAACGGCTCGACCACCAGGCCACGGCCCAGCGCCTCGAAGACCACGGCGATGTCGAAGCCGCCGCCGGCGAAGCCGCCGTCGTCCTCGCTGAACAGCGCGCCGATCACGCCCAGGTCGGCGAACTGGCGCCACAGGTCGGGGCTGTAGCCGGTGGGCGACTTGGCGACGCGGTCGCGGGTCTCGAAGCCGTATTGCTCGGCGACGAAGCGGTTGAGGCTGTCGCCCAGCATGCGGCGATCGTCGGTGTGCTGGAAGTTCATGGTGCGGCCCTCTTCTTCACAGCCCGAGGATCATCTTGGAGATGATGTTCCTCTGGATCTCGTTGGAGCCGCCGAAGATCGACAGCTTGCGGTTGTTGAAGTACTGCACTGCGGCGCTGGCCGCTTCGGCCGGGCCGACCGGCGCGCCGTCGAAGACTTCCTCCAGCGCCTCGGCGACGAAGGGCTGCGCATACGGCCCCATCGCGCGCCGCAGCAGCGACGAGATCTCCTGCCGGATCTCGGTGCCGCGGATCTTCAGCATCGAGCTCTCGGCGCCGGGCACGCCGCCGCCGGCCACCGCGGCGATGACGCGCAGGTTGGTCGTCTTCATGTTCTCGAGCTCGATCTCGACGCGCGCCAGCCGCGTGGCGAAGGCCGGGTCGTCGGCCAGCGGGCGGCCGTTCTTCTTCATCCGTGCCGCGGCCTGCTTCAGCCGCTCGAGCGCAGCCACCGAGTAGCCGACGCCGGCGATGTTGGTGCGCTCGTAGGTCAGCAGGTACTTGGCGCAGGTCCAGCCCTTGTTCTCCTCGCCGACCAGGTTCTCGGCC
>JANNJX010000401.1:0-4214 GCA_031396005.1 Burkholderiales bacterium | reverse complement strand
AGCGTGGCGCGCAACTCGTCGTGCTCGGCAGCGGCGACGCGGCGCTCGAAGAGGCCTTTCGCGCCGCGGCGCACAAGCACCCGCGCCACGTGTCGCTGCGCCAAGGCTATGACGAAGCGCTGTCGCACCGCATCTTCGCTGCCAGCGACGTCACGCTCGTGCCGTCGCGTTTCGAGCCCTGCGGCCTGACGCAGATGTACGCGCTGCGCTACGGCAGTCTGCCGCTGGTGCGTCGCACCGGCGGCCTGGCCGACACGGTGGTCGATTGCACGCTCGAAGACCTGGCCGACGAGCGCGCTACCGGCTTCGTCTTCGAACGTTTCGAGGCCAACGACCTGCAGCGCGCGCTGCGCCGCGCGAGCGCTCTCTGGTCACGTCCGCGCGAGTGGCGCGCGGTGCAAAAGCGCGGCATGGCGCAGCGCTTCGGTTGGGACACGGCCGCGCAAGAGTACATCGCGCTGTACCGCGGGCTATTGCCGAGCGAACGCCGCGGGTCCGGCTCTGCCGGGCCGCTGGCGTCGCCCGCAGGCGCATGAGGCGCCCGCGAGTCGCGGGGGGAGGCGGCCAAGCCGCTTCGGGGGTGGGCCCACAGCCCCCTCAGTGTTTGATCTCGAAGCGCTGACCGCGCGCCGAAAGCACGCTGGCCGCGGCGCCGATGCGCTCGACGACCACGCCGTCGGCCACCGCCTCGCCTTCGCGCAGCACCAGGCCGTTGATGAACAGCATGCGCGCCGACGGTGTCGGTGAGAACACGGCGCCGCTGATGGCCAGCGTCGGCAAACCGGCGCGCACGTCGGCCGACAACTCGTTCAACGATGGCACGCGGGGCTCGGCCGGCGTGGCAGGTGGGGGCGCAGGCGGCGCCGCGGCGCGGGCCACCGCAGCCGGCGCTGGGGTCGGCGCAGGTGCCGTGCGCGGTGGCGCAACCTGCGGTGGTGCAGCCGGCAGTGGTGCAGCCTGCGGTGGTGCAGGCGCAGCGACCGGCGGGGCGGGCGGTGCGGACACGACGGCCGGCGCGGCCGCTGGCGGCGGCGGCGCCGTGGGCGTCTCGGCGGCGGCGGGTGGTGCTGCCGGTGCGGCTGTCGGCACGGGTGCCGGCACGGGTGCTGGCACTGGGGCCGGGGCCGGCATCTGCGCGGGTGTCGACCCCGGCCCCGCCGGCGCTTCGGCCACCAGCGGCGGCAAACGCACGCCGCGCTCGGACCAGAGCAGCCAGGCCAGCGCTGCCACGAGCAGCACGATCGTCGCCACCGCCAGCGCCGGCCAGCGCAGTCCGCCGTTGCGCCGGCCGTGACCGGCCGGGCCGTCCTGTGGGTGGGCGTGCAAGCCCGGCACCGCGCTGCGTTCGCGCTCGGCATCGGCCTTTTTCAAGGCATCGAGGATGTAGCTCACGCGTTCTCCGATTCAGCGCAACAGACGAGGCTCGCGATGGCCGCCGCCGGTGGCGCGCGCGAGTTGCATGAAGGTGGTGGGCCCGGCGCGGCCGTCGGCCTGCAGGCCTTGCGACTTCTGGAACGCACTCACGCGCGCAGCCATGGCGTTGTCGTAGAGCACCGGCACCGTCGGCCCGGGCTCGCCGCGCACGGCGGCCAGTTGCGCCGCCAGCGCATCGACCGCGGGGCCGACCGCACCGCCGACGAGGATGCCGCGGTAGCCCTCGGGCGCGCGCCAGTAGGTGGCGAAGTCACCCTGCCAGAGATTGGCCAGCGAAGCCAACGTCACGTCGAGCGTGTCGCCGCCGATGCGCAGCGTCGCCGCACGCGGCGACAGGCCGATCAGGAGCGCATGCGCCGGTTGGCCGCTGCCGTCGCGCAGCGTGATGAAGCCGGGCCGGTCGAGCTGGCGCACCAGCGGCAGGCCGCCACTGGCGGTGCGAAAGCAAAACCACGACGCGCGCCGCGCCGCTGCGCAGGGGTCGGCGGCAGCGTCGGGCAAGGCGATGCCCCATTGCGGCGCCAGTTCGCGCCAGGCTTCGGCTTCGCTGCGCCAGGCGCCGCGAGCCACGATGTCGGCGCCGGTGAGGAACTGCGGCGCCGACGCGGCGGCTTCGGCAGCAGCGGCGCTGGCGGCAGCGGCCGCGGTTGGCGCAGCGCCGTTGCCGTCGCCGGCCACGGCTGCCGCAGCCGGCGCTGCGGTGGCCAGCGCCGGGGCCGATGCACCCGGCGTTGCCTTGACCGCGCTGGCCTCGGGCCCGGCCGCAATCGATGCAGGCTCGGCGCCGCCGAGCGGCCACAGCCACGCGGCCAGGCCGGCGAGCATCACGCCGGCGGCCAGGCCACCCAGGCCGAGCGCCCAGGGGTTGGGGTGGCGCAGCGCGTGCAGGCGTTCGGCGCGGCGCTCGGCGCCGAAGACTTCGACCGCGGCTCTTTCGACGATGCGCTTGTCCACGCGCGGCACGCTCTCGGCGTAGGCGCCGAGCAGCGCACGGTCGGCCAGCAGGTTGATGCGTCGCGGCACGCCGCGCGCGGCATGGTGGATCTCCTGCATCGCGCGCTGCGAGAACGGCATTGCCGAGGTGAGGCCGGCCACCGCCAGGCGGTGCCGCAGGTACTGCGCGGTTTCGTCTTCCGACAGCGCATCGAGGTGAAAGCGTGCGATCACGCGCTGCGCCACCTGTTCGAGCTCGGGCCGGCGCAGCATCGCCCGCAGCTCGGGCTGGCCGATGAGCACGATCTGCAACAGCTTGCGCTCGTTGGTCTCGAGGTTGGTCAACAGGCGCAGCTGCTCGAGCACGTCGGCGGCGAGGTTCTGCGCCTCGTCGATGATGAGCACGTTGTTCAGGCCGACCGCATGCGTTTCGATGAGGAACTTGTTGAACGGGTCGAGGTAGTCCTTGGCCGTGAACACGTGACCGCTCTCGTGCGCTTCGACCGGCACGTGGAACTCTTCGCAAACCGTCTTCAGCAGCTCCAGCGCCGTCAGCTTCGGGTTGAAGATGTAGGCGACGTTGCAGCGCTTGGGGATCTGCTCCAACAGGCAGCGGCAGACGGTGGTCTTGCCGGCGCCGATCTCGCCGGTCAGCAGCACGAAGCCGCCGCCGCCGCCCTTGACGCCGTACAGCAAGTGCGCCAGCGCCTCCCGGTGACGCTCGCTCATGAAAAGGTAGCGCGGGTCGGGGGCGATCGAGAACGGTTCGTGCTTGAGGCCGAAGTACTGGACGTACATGCTGGGAGAATAGCGCGGGCTATCGGCCGACTTGCACTGACCTGCACAATGCACATCATGCTGCCAAAAAACCTCGCCCTCATCGACGACGACGCCGAATACTCCGAGTACCTGGCCCAGCACCTGCGCGACAAGGGCATCGACGTCAGCGTCTTCGACGACAGCAACGCGCTGCTCGCCGATTCCGAATCGCACCGCTACGATTTTTATCTGGTCGATCTGATGCTGCCCGGCGTCGATGGCGTCGAGCTGATCAAGGTCATCCGCCGTCGCAGCGATGCCGGCCTGCTGGTCGTCTCCGGCCGGCTCGGCCCGGAGGTCTTCGCCAGCGTCATGACGGCCGGCGCCGACATGTACCTGGCCAAGCCGGTGCAGTTCGATCAAGTGTCGCTGGCCATCCAGGCGGTGCAGCGCCGCGCCGGCAAGGACGCCACGTCCAACCGCTCGTGGAAACTCGACCGCCAGTCGCGCGAGCTGATCGTGCCCGACGGCGCGCGCGTGGCCCTGTCCGACGCCGACATCACGGTGCTCGAATGCCTGCTCGAAGCGGCCGGCGAAACGGTGACGCGCGAGACCTTGTCGCAGCGCCTGGGCCGCTCGCAAGACGATGAAGGCGACAACGGCCTGAACGCCATCATCTACCGCCTGCGTCGCCGCATCGAGCGCGCCACGCCGATGCTGGTGCCGCTGCAATCGCGCTCGCGCGTCGGCTATCTGTTCAGAGCGCCGTTGACCGTCGCCTGAACGGTCGCCAATCCGTTGCCGCCCTGCGCGATCCACAAGCGCATCGTCGTGCCGGTCTCGCCGGTGGTCACCAACTCGGCGCGTCCGCCTTGCAGCTCGAGCACGCGGCGCACGATGTACAGGCCCAGGCCGTGGCTGGCGCGACCGCTCGGGTGGCGGCCACGCGTGCCGCGTTCGAACAGACGCGGCAGCAGATCGGGCTCGATGCCGCTGCCCTGATCGATGACGTCGAGCACCAGCGCCAGCGGCTGGTCGGAGTCGGCCACGCGCAGCGTCACCTGCGAGCCCGGTGGCGAGTAGCGCAG
>JANNJX010000789.1:0-6204 GCA_031396005.1 Burkholderiales bacterium | reverse complement strand
GGTGTTCCTGCCCGGCGCCTACATGACGCCCGACGAGTTGGTGCGCGAAGGCTTTGCGGGCGCGGTGCGCGAGCGCGGGCTGCCGGTGGATCTGTGGTTCGTGCAGACCGAGCTGGCGCAACTGGTCGATCGCACGGCGATGCAGCGCTTGGACGTGGACATCGTCGGCGCGGCGCGCGAGCAAGGCTACCGGCGTTTGTGGTTCGCCGGCATCTCGCTCGGCGCGTTTCTGGCGCTGGGCTATGCAGCGCGCCGGCCGGGGCGCGTCGAGGGCATCGTCGGCCTGGGCACCTACCCGGGCCGGCGTCCGCTGTTGCAGGAGATCGAGTTGGCCGGCAGTCTGGCGGCGTGGCAACGCAGCGCCAAGCCGCGTGACGACGATGACCTCGACCACGACATCTGGGCCTGGCTGGCGCGCGCCGAGCGCAGCGGCCCGGCGCTGTACCTCGGCCATGGCGCGCAGGACCGTTTTGCCGACGGCCAGGCGCTGATGGGCAGCACGCTGGCCGCCGGTCATGTGGATGTCGTGCCCGGCGGGCATGACTGGGCGCCGTGGCGCACGCTGTGGGCGCGCTGGCTCGACAAGGGCGTGCTCGATCGGGCGTGCAACGCGTGAACGCGAGGTTGCGCCGGTGAGCCTGCCGATCGCGCCGGTGGCGATCACCTCGCACACGCTGGTGTGTGCAGCGGGCGTTGGGCGTGAGGCGTTGTCGCAAGCCTTGTTCGACGAGCGCAGTGCGCTGTCGCGCAGCGAGGTGCCGAACGACGGCACCTGGTGGGCACGCGTGTCGGCACTCGACGCGCTGCCGGGCGAGTGGTCGGCGTGGGACAGCCGCGCGACGCAGTTGGCGTTGTGTGGTCTGCAAGCCGACCGCTTCTGTGTGGCGGTGGCCACGGCGGTGTCGCGACACGGCGCAGCGCGTGTCGGCCTGGCGCTCGGCACGTCGGCCTCGACGATCGCCGTGTCCGAAGCGGCCTATGCACGCGGCCGTTTCGAAGCGCCGCAGGACCACGAGGCGCTGAACACGCTGCACGGCGTGACGCACTTCGTGCAGCAACGGTTGGGTTTGCTCGGACCCGCGCTGACCGTCTCCACCGCGTGCTCGTCGAGCGCCAAGGTCTTTGCCGTCGCCGAGCGCTGGCTGCGCTTGAAACTCGTCGATGCGGTCGTCGTCGCCGGCGTCGATGCGCTGTCCGACAGCCTGCTCTACGGCTTCCATGCGCTCGGCTTGTTGTCGAGTGCGCCGTGCCGGCCATTCGATGCGGCGCGCGCCGGCATCAGCCTGGGCGAAGCGGCGGGCTTCGCGCTGCTGCAACGCATCGACGATGAACCGAACGCGCCGCGCCTCGTCGGCTGGGGCGAGGCCAACGACGCGCATCACATGTCGAGCCCGCATCCCGAAGGCCTCGGCGCCGAGCGCGCGTTGATCGACGCGCTGGCCCGCGCCGGCGTGTCAGCGCAGCGGATCGACTACGTCAACCTGCACGGCACCGCGAGCGCGCGCAACGACGAGGTGGAAGCCGCGCTCGTCGCCCGCCACTTTCGCGCGCCGACGTTTGCCGGCGCGACGAAAGGCGTGACGGGCCACACGATGGGCGCGGCCGGCATCGTCGAATCGATCGTCTGCCTGCATGCGCTGCAACACGGCCACTGCCCCGGGACCGCGCACACGCAGGCAGCGGACGCGGCAATGCCCGCGCCGTTCAGCGAGGTCTTCCGCACCCGCGCCGCGCACCGCGACGTGCAACTCGCAGCCAACTTCTCGTTCGGCTTCGGCGGCAACAACAGTGTGCTGATCTTCGACAAGGGCGCAGCGTGAACAACGCCGATCGCACGGTCTTCATCGACGCGGCGGCGCTGTGGGCTCGTCACGCGCCGGGCTGGGCGGCGTGGTGCGCGGCGGTGCGGGGCGACACACCTTCGCCTGCGGCCAGACCGAACGCCAGCCTGCTCTCGCCCAACGAACGCCGCCGCGCCAGCGACGCGGTGTTGCTGGCCCTGGACGTCGCCGAGCAGGCGGTGCGCAGCAGCGGCCACGACGCGGCGTTGCTGGCCAGCGTCTTCACCTCCGCGCATGGCGACCTGGCCGTCACCGACGCGATGTGCGCGCAGTTGGCGCAGGCGCCGCTGCAACTTTCGCCGACGCGCTTTCATCACTCGGTGCACAACGCAGCCTCGGGCTATTGGGCCATCGCCACCGGCTGCCGTGCGCCGAGCAGCGCAGTCTCGGCGCACGGGCACAGCTTTGCCGCCGGCCTGCTCGAAGCGCTGGTGCATGTCGCTTGCGAGAACCAGCCGGTGTTGCTGGTCGGCGGCGACACCGAAGCGCTCGGCCTGCTGGCCGACGTGAACACCAGCCGCGGCCTGTTGGGCGTGGCGCTGGTGCTGTCGGCCGAGCGCCGTGCGTCGTCGATGGCGGCGCTGCACTGGCAGCTTGCAGACAGCACCATTGAGGGCTGCGCCACGCCGCCGCCGTTGCGCAGTGCGGCGGCGCTGACCCTGCGAGCCCATGCGATGAGCGCCGCGCTGCCGCTGTTCGAGTCACTGGCGCTGGACGACGAGCAGACGCTCGCACTGCCCCTGCCCGGCACGCGGCATTTGAGGCTCAGGCATCATCACCTCTGACCTCAACCGAGCAGTTCCCCATGAGCCTTTCACCGCCCGCGCAACATGACGTGATCGTTCTCGGTGGTGGCCTGGCCGGGCTGACGCTGGCGCTGCAATTGCGCCGCCGTTTCGCCGACATCGACGTGCTCGTGCTGGAGCGCCAAGCGCACCCGGTGCCCGAGGCCTGCCACAAGGTCGGCGAGTCGAGCGTCGAGATCGGCGCGCATTATTTCGAGAACGTGCTCGGGCTGAAGTCGCATCTGATGCAGCGCCAGTTGAAGAAATTCGGCTTCCGCTTTTTCTTCAGCGACGGTCAGCGCGATCTCGCCGCCGTGACCGAGCTCGGCGCGAGCCGGCCGCTGCCGGTGCCGAGCTGGCAGATCGATCGCGGCATCTTCGAGAATTTTCTCGGCGAGGAAGTGCAGCGCCAGGGCGTGCGCTTTGTCGATCAGGCGATCGTGCGCAGCCTCGACTTGGCGGAAGGCGACGCGCCGCACCGCGTGACGTGGCAACGTGCCGGCGGCGACGTGCAGAGCGCCAATGCACGCTGGGTAATCGACGCCAGCGGTCGCGCCGGTTTGATCAAGCGCAAGCTCGGTTTGGCGCTGGACAACGCGCATCACGCGCACGCGGTGTGGTTTCGCATCGGCGAGCGCTTGAACATCGACGCGTGGTGCGACGACGCCGACTGGCGCGCGCGCTGCGTCACGCCGACGCGCTGGTTGTCCACCAACCACATGGTCGGCACCGGCTACTGGTTGTGGCTGATCCCGCTGTCGTCGGGCTCGCACTCGGTGGGCATCGTCGCCGACCCGCGCATCCATCCGCTCGAAGAGATGAACACCTTCGAGCGCGCGATGCTGTGGATCGAAAAGCGCCAGCCGCGTGTCTTCGACGAACTCGACATGCGCCGCGACAAGCTGCAGGACTTCGCCTTCTTCCGCCGCTTTTCGTACGACTGCAAACAGGTCTTCTCGGCCAACCGCTGGGCTCTGGCCGGCGAGTCGGGCCGATTCCTCGATCCGTTCTATTCGCCGGGCAGCGATTTCATCGCGATGGGCAACAGCTTCATCACCGATCTGATCGCGCGCGACCGCGCCGGCAAGCCGTTGGCCGCGCATGTGCAGGTCTATGAGCAGATCTTCCGCAGCTTCTACGACAGCGCGCTGGCGCTGTACGTTGACCAGTACCCGCTGTTCGGCGACCCGGAGGTGATGCCGGTGAAAGTGATCTGGGACTACAGCTATTACTGGGGCGTGCTGGCGCCGTTGTTCATGCACGAGCGTATCGCCGATCTGGCGGTGCTGTCACGGCTGCGCGACGAACTGGCGGATTGCCAGCGGCTCAACGTTGCCGTGCAGAACTTCCTGCGCGCGTGGTCGGGCGTCAGCGAAAAGCGCAACGCCGCCGAGATGCTCGACCAGGCCTCGATGCCGTGGTTCGCGGAACTCAACCGCCGCCTGCACGACACGCTGGGCAGCGACGCTTTCGTGGCGCGACTGAAGCAGTCGCATCGATTGCTGCGCGCGCTGGCGCAGCAGATCGCCGATCGCGCGCTGCTGGAGCACCCGGCACTCGATGCAGGCGCGTTGCGCAGCGCGATCGGCGATGCGCCGCTGCATGCGCACGACGCAATGCTGTTCGAACGCGCCTTCGACGCAGCTACGGTTGAAATGGCGGTCGCCGCGTGACCTTGCGCCAGACGAGCAGCGGCAATCGCAGCACGAACTCGACCATCAGCCGCGAGTGCATCCACGTCAGCAGTGCGTTGTCGCGGCCGTAGCGGAAGTGCGAGACGCCGCCCTCGTCGGCGGACAGGTACTTCACCGGCGCATCGACGTTGATCGGCTTGACCCCGCGCCAGGCCAGGCGCACGACGGCTTCGGTGTCGAAGTCGAAACGCCGCATCCACGGCTGGCGCTGCATCACGGCGCGCAAGGCAGCGATCGGATAAACGCGAAAGCCGTAGAGCGAATCGGCGACACCGGCGCCGAGCGTTTCGAGATTGGTCCAGGCGTTCGACACGCGCCGGCCGCGCACGCGCAGCAGCGGCGCGCTGGCGTCGAAGACCGGGCGGCCGAGGATCATCGCTTCGGGACGAGCCTGCGAGCGCTGCATGAAGGTGGCGATCAAGTCTGCCGGGTGCTGGCCGTCGGAGTCCATCGCCAGCGCATGCGTGTAGCCGGCTTGCGCGGCGAGATCGAGGCCGTGCAGCACGGCCGCGCCCTTGCCGCTGTTCTTCGGCAGCACGTGCACTTGCAAACCTGAGTCTTTGGCTGCGAGCGCGCGCAAGCCGTCGGCGGTGCCGTCGCTGCTGCCATCGACGACGACCCACACGGGACTCCATGCGCGCCGCGCCGCCGCCACCGTCTCGTAGACCTTGGGGCCCGGGTTGTAGCTGGGGATGAGCACCAGGTGCGTTGACGACGCGCCGCTGCTCATTCGTTTGCAGTTTGCTGCGGCCCCTGTGCCATCGGCCCGCCGCGCAGGCCTTGCATCAGGTGCGTCTGCACTTCCGCGACGAGCTCGTGGTGGTTCTCGCGCGGCTCGAAGCGCCGGCCCAGGCGCGCGCGAAAGACGATCGGCAGGGCAGGCAGCCGCCAGATCGGCCAGCCTTTGCCGAGGTAGGGCGAGTCGGTGTCGATGAACACCGTCTGCACCGGCGCGCGGGCGCGTTTGGCAATCACGGCGAAGCTGCCGGTCAGCGGCGACAGCGGCCACTGCTGCGTGCGCGTGCCTTCGGGGAACAGCACGAGCTGGCCGCCTTCCTTGAGCGCGGCGACGGCGGCGCGAATCATGCCGTGCGGCGAATCGTTGGGGATGTAGCGCGCGAGCCTGGCGCCTGGGCCGAGGAACGGGTTGCGCAGCAGGCTGGCCTTCATGATGCACGCGCCGCGCGGCAGCTCGGCGACGAGCATCATCGCGTCGAGCATGCTCGGGTGGTTGGCAACGACGACGAGGCCCGCTTCGTTGCGCAGCGGGCGCAGCGCTTCGGAGTCCAGGCGCAGCATGCCGGTGGCCGTGGCGACGCGCCAGAAGCTGCCGTAGACCCAGGCCACGCCTTGGCGGCCGAGCGTGCGGCCGAAACGCTCGGGCAGCAGCCAGTACAGCGGCAGCGCGAGCAGGTTCCACAGCAACGACGAGGTGCCGAGAAAGACCAGATGCAATTGCAGCGCCACCCAGGCCAGCGGCGTGGGCGCGAAGCGCCACAGCGAGCGTGGCGCGCGGTTGTTTTCAGTCGTCGACGTCAACACGGCGTTCGGATTGTGCAAAGACCCACGACAGCGCGACACCGGCGCTCACGTTGTGGTCGCGTTTGACGAGCGGGCTGTCGTGGAACGTTGCCCCGGCCACCGAGTCGGCACGCACGAAGGCGCCGAACCACCAGTTGCCGAAGCGCCGCGAGACGCCGCTGGTCAGGCGCCAGCCGGCGTTGCCACCGGGCGCGTCATACGCAGCCCGGGTGGCGGTGGCGTAGCGGCTGTCCACGCCGTAGATGTAGTCGTGGTACCTGCGCGTAGCGGTGCTTCCGGGTTCTGGAACGTCCCCCACTGTCTCAACGGCTTCGACGCCGCCTACGAATACGACCTCGACTC
>JANNJX010000350.1:0-9495 GCA_031396005.1 Burkholderiales bacterium | reverse complement strand
AACGGCGCGCAACCGGCCGGGCCTGCTCACCGCGCCGGCGTCGCTGGCCGGCGTGCGGCAGATGCTGCGCGCGCTGCGACAAGGCCAGACCGTCGGCCTGTTGCCCGACCAGGTGCCGCCCGACGGCATGGGCGTGTGGGCGCCGTTCCTCGGCCAGCGCGCGTACACGATGACGCTGGCGGCCAAGCTGTCGCTGCAGACCGGCGCGCCGATGCTGCTGATGCTCGGTGAGCGGCTGCCGAAGGCGCAGGGCTGGCGCATTCGCGTCTTCGATATGCCGCAGGCGCTGCCTGCGGCCGCAGTGTTCGCCGGCGATGAAGCCGCGCACCAGACCGAGTGCGCGGCGGTGATGAACCGCGCGATGGAGTTCCTGATCCGCCAGTGCCCCGAGCAGTACCTGTGGGGCTACCACCGTTTCAAGAACCCAAGGTCGACATGAACGCGGGTGCGCGGCTGGCGATTGCGTTGCTTTGGCTCGTGCACTGGTTGCCGGCGGGCTGGCAATCGGGCATCGGCGCGCTGGTCGGTGCGGCAGCGTACCGGTTTGCTGCGGGCCGCCGGCGTGTGGCGCGGCGCAACCTCGAGCTGTGTTTGTCGGAACTGGACGAGTCGGCGCGTGAACGGCTTGTGCGAGACCACTTCCGCTGGCTCGGCCGCAGCATCGTCGAGCGCGGGCTGCTCTGGTATGCGCCGCGCGAACGCCTGATGCGCCTGATCGATGTGCAAGGTGACGTGCAGTTCGCCGAACGCAGCGACGCGCCGGTGATGTGGCTGGTGCCGCACTTCATGGCGCTCGAAGCGGCGGCGACGGCGACGCAGTTGTTCCAGTCGCGGCGCGGGGCAACGATCTATCAGAAGCAGAGCAGCGCGGTTTTCGACGCCGCCATGCGCGCCGGCCGCGAGCGCTTCGGCGATTCGGTGCTGTTCTCGCGCAAGGACAGCGCCAAGCCGCTGATCCGCGCCATCCGGCAAGACAAGCTCGGCTTCTTCAACCTGCCCGACATGGACTTCGGTCGCAAGGACAGCGAGTTCGTGCCCTTCTTCGGCGTGCCCGCGGCGACGCTGATCGCGCCGGCGCGCATGGCGCGCCTGCTCGGCATGGTGCTGCAGCCGGTGGTGGCCGAGATGCGCGAAGGCGGTGGCTGGCGCGTCACCTTCCACGAGCCGTGGCAGGGCTGGCCGACGGATGATCCGATCGCCGACACGCTGCGACTGAACCAGTGGATCGAGGCCGAGGTGCGGCGCCATCCGGCGCAGTACCTTTGGGTGCACAAGCGGTTCAAAACCAGACCGGTTGGCGAAGCGGCCTTGTATTGAGGCTCGATAATCCACGCATGCGACTGTCCTTCACCAAAATGCAAGGCGCGGGCAACGACTTCGTCGTGCTCGATGCCACGCGCGCGCCGATCGAGCTGACGCTGCAACAGGTGCAGCGCCTGGGCGACCGGCGCTTCGGCGTCGGCGCCGATCAGATCCTGGTGGTGGAGAACAGCAGCACGCCGGGCATCGATTTTCGCTACCGCATCTACAACGGCTTCTCCGGCGACGAGGTCGAGCATTGCGGCAACGGCGCGCGCTGCTTCGTGCGCTACGTGCGCGACAAGGGGCTGACCGACAAGACGACGGTGCGCGTCGAGACGGTGAACAACCAGCTCGAGCTGCACATGCGCGACGATGGGCGCGTGACGGTGGACATGAACACGCCGCTGTTCGACTTGGAACGCGTGCCGTTCGATGCGAGCGGTTTGACGCCGCGCGAGATCAACGGCTTCGCACTGTGGCCCGTCGATGTGCAGGGCCGCACGATCGAACTCGCCGTGCTGTCGATGGGCAACCCGCACGCCGTGTGCCGCGTCGATGATCTGAACCAGGCGCCGGTGGCGACGCTCGGCCCGCTGATCGAACACCATGCGCGCTTTGCGCAGAAGGTCAACGCCGGCTTCATGCAACTGATCTCGCGCCGCGAGATTGCGCTGCGCGTGTACGAACGCGGCGCCGGCGAGACGCTGGCCTGCGGCACGGGTGCGTGTGCGGCTGTGGTCAGCGGCGTGCGCGCGGGCTGGCTAGACGCCAAGGTCGATGTGCACACGCGCGGCGGCCTGCTGACGATCGAGTGGGCCGGTGGCGACTCGCACGTGTTCATGACCGGCCCGGCCGAAACGTCATTTGAGGGAGAGATCGAACTGTGACCACTGCCGTGCCGCAAGGCATTACTGAACAAGACATCGCCGATTACCTGGCCAACACGCCGGCCTTCTTCGAGCGCCACGCCGAGTTGCTGGCGTCGATCCAGTTGCAAAGCCCGTTCGGCCAGCGCGCCGTGTCGCTGCAGGAGCGGCAGATGGAAATGCTGCGTGAGCGCATCAAGGGCCTGGAGAAGAAGATCGTCGAGATGATCCGCAACGGCCAGGACAACGTGGCCATCGCCGACCGACTGCACCGCTGGACGCGCGCGTTGATGCTCACCGCTGAGCCGGCGCAACTGCCCGAGCTCTTGCTGCGCGAGTTGCAGCAGCAATTCCTCGTGCCGCGCGCCGGGTTGCGCTTGTGGGGTGTGGACGCGGCGCATGCAGGCCTGCCGCAAGCCGCCGCGGTGAGCGACGATGCCAAATCGTTCGCCGCCGATCTGACGCAGCCTTATTGCGGCGCCAACACCGGCACCGAAGCCGTGCGCTGGATGAGCGCCGCCGAAGGAGACGCCACGCACGTGGCTTCGCTGGCGCTGGTGCCGTTGCGTCGCTCGAGCGCCGACCCGGTGTTCGGCCTGCTCGCGCTCGGCTCGCCCGACCCGACGCGCTACAGCGCCGACATGGCCACCGATTTCCTCGCCCGCCTGGGCGAGGTCGCGGGCGCCGCGCTGTCGCGTCTGTTGCCCGCAGCGGCGTGAACGAAGAGGAAGGCGCCGACACGCTGGCGCCGGCGCTGCGGGAGTACCTGCGGCACCTCGAAGTCGAGCGCCGTCTGGCGCAGCGCACGCGCGAGATGTACGCATTGGATCTGCGCCGCCTCGAGGACAGCGCGCGCGCCGACGGCGTGGCGCTCGAACAGGTGCAGCCGCACCATGTGCGCGGCTGGATGGCCCGCCTGCACCGCGGTGGCCTCGCGCCGCGCAGCATCGCGATGATGTTGTCGGCATGGCGCGGCCTGTACCGCTGGTGGGGCGAGCAGAGCACCGTGGCCAGCAACCCGGTCGCAGGGGTGCGGGCGCCGAAGGCAGCCAAGCCGCTGCCCAAGGCGCTGTCGGTCGATCACGCGGTGGCGCTGGCGGACCACACGCCCGACAACGGCGATGCGCGGCTGGCGGCGCGCGACCACGCCATCGTCGAGCTGCTCTACGGTTGCGGCCTGCGCGTCGGCGAGCTGACCGGCCTGGACCTGCGCGCCGGACGTGACGCCGCCGGCTGGATCGACGCCGCCGACGCCACCGCGCATGTGCTCGGCAAAGGCAGCAAGCGGCGCAGCGTGCCGGTGGGCCGCTCGGCGTTGCAGGCGCTGGCGGCGTGGACGGCGCTGCGCGACGAGTTCGCCAAGCCGCACGAAGCGGCGCTGTTCGTCAGCCGTCGCGGCACGCGCCTGGGTGTCGGCCAGTTGCGCTCGCGGCTGAAGCAGATCGCCATTGCCGCCGGCGTGCCGACGCATGTGCATCCGCACATGCTGCGCCACAGTTTCGCCTCGCACCTGCTGCAGTCGAGCGGCGACCTGCGCGCCGTGCAGGAGCTGCTCGGCCACGCCAACATCGCGACGACGCAGGTCTACACGCGGCTCGATTGGCAGCACCTGGCCAAGGTCTACGACGCGGCGCACCCGCGCGCCAAGAAGCGCGGTTGATCCTGATGGCGCGGCCGCGCAAGCGCGTCGGCGCGATCTACTTCGCACCCTCGCGATTGGCGGCGATGGCGATGTCGCTGCCTTTCTCGGCCTTGTTGACATGCACCTGCAGCGTGCGCTTGGCCTTCTCGTCGACCAAGGTCAGCGACGCGCCGTCGTTGTGGCTCATGTCCATCAACTGCTTGCCGTCGGACATGGCCTTCAACTTGTCGCGGTAGAAGGCGGCCACCTTGTTGGGCGCGTCGTCGCTGTGCAGGCCCACCTGCAGGGAGCTGCTGGCGCCACTGACGAGGCGTATCGACGAGCCTTCGGTCGGCTTGCTGCCGGGGTAGAACGGCAGCCCCAGATCGGCTTCGCTGATCTTCGCGTTGCCCATCTCCATCTGCGTGGTCTTTCCCGACGCGTCGGTGGTGCTCATCTTCATGCCGCCTGGCGACAGATCGACCTTGGCGCTGCTGCCGTCCTTGGCCATCGACGACTCGATGGCCTTCTCGACCATCTTTTCGCTGGCTTTTTCCTGCACCTTGCCGCAGCCGGCGAGTGCCAGCGAGAGCAGTGCAACGAGCGCTGGGGCGAGGCGATTCATCGTCGTCCTCCAGGGTTGTGGAGTGCCGATGGTGTGCCCGGGTGCCGGCCCCGGCCATCCCTATGCTGCGCGCATCGGACAATCAACGCATGAAATCGATCCGCTTGCGTGAAGGCAAAGAGCGCTCGCTGTTGAAGCGCCATCCGTGGGTCTTTGCCGGCAGCGTCGATCGTGGCGGCGGTGACAGCGGCGAGACGGTGCGCGTCGAAAGCAGTGACGGCCGCTTTCTGGCCTGGGCGGCGTACAGCGCGCGTTCGCAGATCCGCTTGCGGGCGTGGAGCTTCGACGAGGCCGAGCGCATCGACGCGGCGTTTTTCGAGCGGCGCATCGCTGCCGCTGTGGGGCAGCGCGCGCGATTGGCGATTCAGAGCGACGGCGTGAGGCTGATCCACGGCGAGGCCGACGGCCTGCCCGGTTTGATCGTCGATCGCTATGCCGACACGCTGGTCGCGCAGTTCCTCGCCGCCGGCAGCGAGCGTTGGAAGCCGCAGATAGCCGACGCGCTGCTGGCGGCGACCGGCTGCTCGCGGCTCTACGAGCGCTCGGACTCCGGCGTGCGCAAGTTGGAAGGGCTCGCGGCCGTCACCGGCTGGCTGCGCGGTGAAGGCGATACCGGCGTCTCGATCCGCGAGCACGAGTGGCAGCTCACGCTCGATGTGCACGACGGCCACAAGACCGGCTTCTACCTCGACCAGCGCGACAACCGCGCGCGCTTTGCGCAGTGGGTCAGGCAGTTCGGCGCGCAGCGGGTGCTCAACTGTTATTGCTACAGCGGCGGTTTTTCGGTGGCGGCGCTAGCCGGCGGTGCGTCGAGTGTCGTCAGCGTCGATTCGTCGGCGCCTGCCCTCGAGCGCGCGCGCGCGAATGTGGCGGGCAACGGCTTCGATGCCTCACGTGCCACGTTCGCCGATGCCGACGTCAACGCCTATCTGCGCGCGCAGCTCGAAGCCGGGGCGCGCTTCGACGCCATCGTGCTCGACCCACCCAAGTTCGCGCCGACTGCCGCGCATGCCGAGCGGGCCGCGCGCGCCTACAAGGACATCAACCGCCTGGCGCTGAAGCTGCTCGCGCCGGGCGGCCTGTTGCTCACGTTCTCGTGCTCCGGCGGCGTCGGCGCCGAGCTGTTCCACAAGATCGTCGCCGGCGCCGGCATCGACGCCGCCGTCGATGCGGCGTTGATCGCGCGCCTCGAAGCCGCGTGCGACCACCCGACGACGCTGTGGTTTCCCGAGGGCGAGTACCTCAAGGGCCTGGCGTTGCTCAAGAAATAGCGCGAACGATCGCGCGCACATCGACGCGCGGCTCGAACTTGGCGCGCTTCGTCGCAAAAAAGGTCTTCACGTTGCGCACGTTCGCTTGCTGCGTGAACAGGCGCGCCGCCGTGGCGTTGTAGGCCGGCATGTCGACCACCCAAAGCACGAGCACGAAGTCCGGGCCGGGGCTGACGCGCCAGCATTGCTGCACGGCGGCGTCGGCCACGGCGATGGCCTCGAAGGCGTCGAGGTGCTCGGCGCCCTGACGATCGAGTTGCACCTCGATCAAGGCCTGCAAACCACCGACCGCCGTCGGCGCGAGCAGCGCCACGCGGCGCTCGATCAGCCCGGCTTCGAGCAGCCGCCGTACACGGCGCAAGCCGGTCGCGGCGGACACGTTCACGGCGGCAGCCAGATCCTGGTTGGACTGCGAGGCGTCGGCTTGCAGCAGCTCCAGCAGGTGCAGGTCAGTCTCGTCGAGTGAAATCATGAATCAAAATGTTCAAGCTGGAGCAATGTTATTGCATGGACGACGTTGGTCGAAATATTATTGCGCAGTAGCATCAATTTTGATCGCAAGTATCAACACCGCGTGGGTAGGCTTCGCCGGCATCTTCCGATTCACTGAGCGAAAGAGACCCCACCATGTGCGGCATCGTCGGCGCGGTCAGCGCGCGCAACATCGTTCCGATCCTCGTCGAAGGCTTGAAGCGGCTCGAGTACCGCGGCTACGACTCCTGCGGCGTCGCCGTGCATCAGGACGGGCAACTGAAGCGCGCGCGCAGCACGGCGCGCGTGGCCGAACTCGACGCGCAGGTGGCCGCTGAAAAGCTCAGCGCCGGCACCGGCATCGCGCACACGCGCTGGGCCACGCATGGCGCGCCGGCCGTCGCCAACGCGCACCCCCACTTCTCGCCCGGCGCGCGCGCCGCGGCCGACGCGGTCGGCAAGATTGCGTTGGTCCACAACGGCATCATCGAGAACCACGATGAGTTGCGCGCCGAGCTGCAGGCCAAGGGCTTCGTCTTCACCAGCCAGACCGACACCGAGGTCATCGCGCATCTGGTGGCCGATCTGTATGCCGGCGACTTGTTCGAAGCGGTGCAGCAGGCGGTGCCGCGCCTGAAGGGCGCCTTCGCCATCGCCGTCTTCTGCCGCGACGAGCCGCACCGCGTGGTCGGGGCGCGTGAAGGCTCGCCGCTGGTGCTCGGGGTCGGCGACGGTGAGACCTTTCTCGCCTCCGACGCGATGGCGCTGGCCGGCGTCACCGACCGCATCGTTTATCTCGAAGAGGGCGACGTCGTCGACGTGCAGATGGGCAAACATTGGATCGTCGGCAAACAAGCCGACGGCAACCTGCGCCCGGTCGACCGGCCGGTGCGCATCGTGCAAGCGCACAGCGGGGCGGCTGACCTTGGCCCCTACCGCCACTACATGCAGAAGGAGATCTTCGAGCAGCCGAAGGCGATTGCCGACACGCTCGACGCAGTAGCCGGCATCAGCCCTGAGCTCTTCGGCGACGGCGCGCACTCGGCCTTCAAGGCCATCGAGCAGGTGCTGATCCTGGCCTGCGGCACCAGCTACTACGCCGGCCTCGTCGCCAAGCAGTGGATCGAATCGATCGCCGCGATTCCGGCGCAAGTCGAGATCGCCAGCGAGTACCGCTATCGCGACAGCGTGCCCAACCCGCGCACGCTCGTCGTCACCATCACCCAGAGCGGCGAGACGGCCGACACCCTGGCCGCGCTGAAGCACGCGCGCTCGCTCGGCATGACGACGACGCTGACGGTGTGCAACGTCGCCACCAGCGCGATGGTGCGCGAGTGCAGGTTCGCGTACCTGACGCGCGCCGGTGTCGAAGTCGGTGTGGCTTCCACCAAAGCCTTCACGACGCAGCTCGTCGGCCTGTACCTGCTCACCCTCGCCCTCGCGCAAACGCGTGGCCGCCTCACCGACGCGCAAGAACACGAGCAGTTGAAAGCGCTGCGGCACTTGCCGACCGCCGTGCAAGCCGTGCTCGCGCTCGAGCCGCAGATCGTCGCCTGGTCACAGGCTTTCACGAGCAAGGAACACGCGCTGTTCCTCGGCCGCGGCCTGCACTACCCGGTGGCGCTCGAAGGCGCGCTGAAGCTGAAGGAGATCAGCTACATCCACGCCGAGGCCTACCCCGCGGGTGAGTTGAAGCACGGCCCGCTGGCGCTCGTCACGTCGGCGATGCCAGTGGTGACGATTGCGCCCAACGACAAGCTGCTCGAAAAACTGAAGAGCAACTTGCAGGAAGTGCGCGCCCGAGGCGGCGAGCTCTATGTGTTTGCCGACGCCGACACGCGCATCGAAAACGCGCCGGGCATGCACGTCATCCGCATGCCCGAGCATTACGGCGCGCTGAGCCCGATCCTGCACACGGTGCCGCTGCAGTTGCTGGCGTATCACACGGCGTGTGCACGCGGCACCGATGTCGACAAGCCGAGAAACCTTGCCAAGAGCGTGACCGTCGAATGACGCTCAGGCGTCCAGCTTCAACAGCCGCATCGCGTTGCGCTTCAAGATCAGCGGCTTGACAGCGTCCTTGAGGCCGGCTTGCTCGAAGTCCGCCAGCCAGCGATCACGACACCTCGAGGTGGGTGGGGTGTCGATGGCGATCAGGGCGGCGGTGTCCATGGCGCTCGTCGCAAGCTGCCGTGGCTACTTGTACTTGGCGATCAAGCTCTTCGCCGTGGACAGCAGCTGCGCGCCCTTGAAGCCGCGCTTGTCCATGTCGGCCACCCACTCGTCGTCGATCGACGAGGACAGCTTGACGAACTCCTCGCGCTGCGCGGCCGTGAACTGGTAGATCGTGTTGCCGCGATCGACCGCCGCCTTGCGCCCGGCGGCGTCGTTGGCCTGCTGCTGCTTGCCCAGTGCTGCCGAGGTGGCGGCGCCGGAGTTGGCGTCGATGACCTTCTTCAGGTCGGCCGGCAGCGACTCGTACTTGGCCTTGTTCATCGCCATGACGAAGGTCGTGGTGTAGAGCGCGCCGCCGGTGTTGTCGAACTCGCTGTGGAACTTGGTCAGCTCGTGCACCTTGACCGAAGGCACCACCTCCCACGGGATCACGCAGGCTTCGATCGTGCCCTTGGACAGCGCGTCGGGAATGCCCGGCAGCGGCATGCCCACGGGAGTGGCGCCGACGGCGCCGAGCATCTTGGTCACCTGCCGCGTCGGGCCGCGAACCTTCATGCCCTTGAGATCGGCCAGCGACTTGATCTGCTTGGTGGCCGAATGGAACATGCCCGGGCCGTGCACGTGCAGCGCGATGACCTGCGTCTCCTTGAACTCGTCGGGGCACTGCGTCTGGAAGTACTCCCAATAGGCATTCGACGTGGCCTCGGCGTTGTTCATCATGAACGGCAATTCGAAGACCTCGATGCGCGGAAAGCGCCCGGCCGTGTTGCCCGGCAGCGTCCAGACGATGTCGACGACGCCGTCGCGCGCCTGGTCGTAGAGCTGCGGTGGCGTGCCGCCCAACTGCATGGCAGGGTAGGCCTCGAACTTGATGCGGCCGCCGGAATCCTTCTCGACCTTTTCCATCCACGGCTTGTGCATCAGCAGCCAGACGTTGCTCATCGGCGCCATGAAGGTGTGGAACTTGAGCGTGATCGGCTGCTGCGACAGGCCCGACAGGTGCGGCGCGGCGAGCGCAGCAGCGGCGGCGCCCTGGATCAGTTGACGGCGTTTCATTTCAGCGGTCTCCGTTGGAAGCGTGTGGACAGGACGTTAACGAATCGGCGGCGCGGCGGTGGATGCGGTTTCCCCTCATGAAATCATCTTCACCAGCCAGAGTGAGAT
>JANNJX010000321.1:0-1917 GCA_031396005.1 Burkholderiales bacterium | reverse complement strand
CGACGGCACGATCGTTGCCGACTTCACCAACCTGCGCATGCGTGACACGTTAAGCGTGAAGATCGATCAGGTGCAACTCGAACTGCACGGCAAGAACAATCCGTCCCGAGCGGACCGAAAGTGGTACGACAACGTCGTTGTCGCGAAGTCCTACATCGGTCCGTTGTCCAACTCGGCAGTGACTCCGCTGCCGGCACCCACCAACCTGCGCGTGCAGTAGGGCGTCAAAACGTCGCCGCACCATCGAGGAAAAGAATGATGAATTTCATGAAGACACCCATCGGCATGCTGGTGGTGACCACAGCGGCTGCGCTCGGCGCCGGGCACGCGACTGCTGCGACTTTTGCGGCCGCCGGCTGCTCTCAGTCGGCCGTACAAGCCGCCGTCAATTCTGCTCGCGATGGCGACACAGTCACCGTGCCGGCGGGCACCTGCACCTGGGGTTCTGCGGTCTCGATCCAAAGCAAGACGATCACTCTCGTCGGTGCGGGTTCCGCTGCGGGCGGCACGCGCATTCAGCATGGCGGCGGGGACCATACGCTGGTCTCCGTCGAAGCCGGCAGCAAGACGGGCAAGATGGACATTTCGGGATTTTGGTTCAGCGGCTCCGGCAACACCTGGAACGGCACAGCGATGACGCTTTACGGACCGAGGGGCTGGAAAAATCTGCGCGTGCACCACAATGTCTTCGACGGCAACTACCCCTGGACCATCAAGGGATCCTCCAGCACCCACGGCCTGATCGACAACAACACGTTCAAGGGCAGTGCGTACGGCATCATGCTGTACGGCGATGGCGCTGCCGACTGGGCGGCGCCGCTGACGCTCGGCACGGCCGACTTCTTCTTCGTCGAGGACAACGTCTTCGACTGGAACGACTTCTACGGCAACACCGGCGCTCCGTCGATGGACATGGACAGTGGCGGTCGGCAGGTGTTCCGCTACAACACGATCAGGAACGGCATGTGGGAGACACATGACAAAGCGCGCAGCGGCTTGGTCAGCGCCAATGCCTTTGAGTTGTACAAGAACACGTTCACCAGCAACTCTTCGAAGTGGAAGGCATTCGATGTCTCTGCGGGCACGGGTGTGATCTGGGGCAATACGATACCGAGCACGTACTCGGTGCCCATTGGCGCGATGGACTACAAGACCTTCGATCCACGGTCGGTTCGGCGTTGTGATGGCACCGACCCCGCTGACAAGAACGTTGCCGGCCAGTCGGGTTGGATCTGCCAGTATCAGATCGGCTCGATGGGCGAAGGCCCGACGGCGTACAGCTATCCTCTCTACACATGGGCCAACACGGTCAATGGCGGCATTGTCGGCATGACCTGTACCGACGGATGCACGCACGTGCAGTCCGGCCGCGACTACATCAACAATGGCGCCACCGCCAAGCCGGGCTACACGCCGTACGCCTACCCGCACCCGCTGCAAAGTGGCGGTACACCTGCTCCTGCACCCGCGGCATTGGCGGCACCGATGAACTTGCGCGTACAGTAGTTGCGAAGAGTTCGGCGCCGCGCCCTCATTCGAGTGGGCAGGGTGCCGATCCCTAAGTGCACGGCGATCCAGCGGCGCACCGCCTCGTACACTTGAAAAGAGCCCGCCTCGCGGGCTTTTTCATGTTTCGACCAGGCGCAGGGAGCTTCAATGAACATCACTGTCGTCGGCGGGGGCCGCATGGGGCTGCCGCTGGCATGCATGTTTGGCAAGCACGGGGCAAACGTTACCGTTGCAGACATCGACGCTGTCCTGGTGGAAACGCTGAACGCGGGTCGGTGCCCCTACGACGAGCCCGGACTGCCGGAGATGCTGTCGCAACTGCACGCCGCGGGCCGACTTCGGGCGACGACCGACACCGCGGCGGCGGCAGCCGCGTCCCAGGCCATCGTGGTCATCGTTCCGGCGCAC
>JANNJX010000320.1:0-5237 GCA_031396005.1 Burkholderiales bacterium | reverse complement strand
GCCGGCGCGGAACGCCTTCAGACCCTCCGGCGAGACGTCGCCCTCGCTGACGATCATGTCGAGAAGGCGGGCCTTCGTCGGATCGGTGATGTCGTACACCGCGACGGCCGACTTCAGCGTGCGTTCCAGGCCGATGAAGGCAAGCGTGCGCCCCTTCATGCGCAGCAGCGCCACACCCTCGGGCTCGACGCCCTTGTTGTCGCTGCGGCCGTCGTCGTAGATGCCCAGCCGGATGGCTTCGCGGTCGAGCTGGCTGCCGCTGTCGAAAACGATCGTGCCGTCCGCATCGCGGATGGAGAACGAGTGGGCGCCGAATTTCACGAGCGGCCCGCCGCGCACGGAGTCGATGTTCGACAAGGTCAGCCGGCCGAGTTCACTGCCGTCTGGCACGTACTCCACTGATGCGTTTCCCGCCGAGCCGCGGCGTTCGTCCTGGCTGTCGCCGCTGCCGTTGTCACGGGCGTCGCCTTCGTTGGCCATCACCAGGTAGGTTCGGCCGCGGTGCTCGTAGGTGGCGATGGCGTCGGGCTGGTAGAGCCCCATCACCGGCACGTTGCGCAGGCGGACTTCCCCATCCTGGTCGTTCGGATCGATCTGGTTGCCGGGCGACGAGAAGTCTTTCATGCCGAGGTTGTAGATCCGCTCGAAGCGGCGTTGGCGCAGGTCGAGCACGGCAATGCCGTTGGCCTCCTGCAGCGTGACGTAGGCGTAGCGGCCGTGCTTGTCCACCGCGATGGATTCCGGCTCCGGACCGTAGGGGCTGTAGGTGGCCGGTTGCGTCGGCAGGTTGCCGGCTGCCGGGAACAACCGCAGCGTCGGGTAACCGGGGATGGTCGCGTCGATCGGCAACGTCGTGACGTGGCGTGAACGCACATCGACGATGCTGACGCTGCCCACCGGATCGTCGGCGCTTTGGCCGGCCGGCGTGGGGCGGCCGTTGGGCGTGGCCTCGTTGGCCACGAGCAGCTGCCGGCCATCGGGCGTGAAGGTCACCATGTCGGGCAGCGCGCCCACGGGTACCGCTGCGCCGAGCTGGACTCGTCTGCGCGTGTCGTAGAACACCACCACGCCGGGCAACGTTCGCTCAACGGTGCTCTCGATCGCCAGCGCGGCGACACCGCGATGGATCGCAACGCTGTTGACCGCGCCGAAGTTGCCGACAGCGATGTGCGCGACAGGAGCACCACTGGCGCGGTCGAGCACATCGACGCCGGTAACGCCGGCGACCCACAACGTGTCGGTGCGCTTGTCGTAGGCGACGATCTCCGATTTCTGGCCCGGATTGGCCGGTTGGTGCGCGTACTGCCAGACGCGCTCCACCGCAAGCTCACCGGCGAACGAGAACGGGGCGGCCAGCAAGGCGGCGGCCAGAGCGAGTGTGCGCACCGGCGCCGGACAACGCAGCGGAGTTTTCATGATGGTGTTGGCGAGTGGGCGACCCGCTCAGCATCGCCAGCTTTGATGACAGCGGCGTGACGGCGGCGCCGTGGCGATGACGCCGGCCGCGAGCCATCGAACCTTCAGCGCACCCTTGACCGGGCACCTGCAAAGCCGAAGCCGTTGACACGGCGCTGCCGCAGCATCAGCACCCCGACGGCAGCGCCGACGAACAGCCCGAGCAGCCACAGCGTGGCGACGATCGGCACGTCCCATGCCAGCAGCGCGGCATACACCGCCAGCATCACCAGCACGCTCAGGTTCTCGTTGAAGCCCTGCACCGCGATCGAGCGGCCGGCGGTCAGCAGCACGAATCCGCGGTGCTGCAGCAGTGCATTGAGCGGCACGACCATCGAGCCGCCGATGATGCCGACGAGCACGAGCAGCGGCACGACGAGCAACATCTCGCGCACCGAGGCGACGAGGGGAATCAGCAGCCCCATCGCGACGCCGGCGGCGAGCATGCGCGGCGCCTGTCGCAACGGCACCCAGCGCCCCGCGGCTGCGGCGCCGGCGACAACGCCGACGGCCACCGCCGCTTGCAAGTACGCCGCGCGGTCGAGCGTCAGGCCGAGCACATCGACCGCCCAGCGCAGCACCGCGAACTGCAGCGTCGCGCCGGCGCCCCAGAAGATCGTCGTCGCCGCGAGCGACAGGCCGCCCTCGGCGTCGCGCCACAGCGTCGCGTTGCCGTGCACGAAGGTGCGCAGCAGCGCGCGCAGGTGCACGGCCGTGCGCGGGTAACGCGCGCCGCTGTCGGGCACGCCGAGGTTGAGCACGCTGGCCAGCGCATAGACGCCGAGCAGCAACAGCAACGGCAAGGTCAGCGCCTCGGCGCCGCTCCAGTCTTGCAGCGGCACCGACCAGGGCAGCACGCTCGGGCTGATCAGCAAACCGCCGAGCACGGTGCCCAACAGCACCGCGCAGACGACGCTGACTTCGAGCCAGGCATTGGCGGCAACGAGCGCTGCGGGCCCGACCAGTTCGGTCACCAGGCCGTACTTGGCCGGCGCATAGGCGGCCGCACCGAAACCGACGACCGCGAGCGCGGCCACCGGATGCAGCCCGGCGAGCAGCGCACACACCCCGAGCACCTTGACGAGGTTCATCGCCGCCATCACGCGCGCCTTCGCAAACGCATCGGCCAGCGGCCCGACGAAGGGCGCGAGCAGCACGTAGCTCAGCGTGAAGCCAAATTTCAGCAGCGGCGCCCACCAACCGGGTTGGTCCCGCTGTACGAGCAGCGCGATGGCGACGATCAGCAACGCATTGTCGGCCAGCGCCGACGCAAACTGCGCCCCGATCAACAAACCGAGGCGGGGCGGCACGTGCTGCTTCGCTGGCAAGGACGCAGCTTCATTGCATACCCTCTGCATATGACCACGCCAGATCATGGCAACACGGCATGAACAGCGCATGACAAAGCGACCGGCGAGGTCATCGCGACGACATTCGGCTGTCATCGCAGGTGTCCACCATGCTGCATTCGACGCCTGCCGTCCTCCACCGAAAGTCCGCCATGACCCCGCCGTTGAATCTCAGCATCGACATCGTTGCGCAGATCGAGGAATTGTTCGATCTGCACGGCCACGGCCACTACGAAGGTGCGCGCGCCGAGCCGGTCACGGCGCGCGCGCACGCCTTGCAGTGCGCGCAATTGGCCGAGTGGGCCGAGGCGCCGCCGCCGCTCGTCGCCGCGGCGCTGCTGCACGACATCGGCCACTTCATCGCGCCCGACGGCGCACTCGATGCGGTGGACGACGTGCACGAGCTGCGTGGGCTCGGCTTCCTGGTGTCGGGCTTCGGCGCCGACGTGGTCGAGCCGATCCGGCTGCACGTGCAGGCCAAGCGCTACCTCGTCACCATCGAGCCGGGCTACGCCGACGGCTTGTCGGCCGCATCGGCGCACACGCTGCGCCTGCAGGGCGGCGCGATGTCGCCCGACGAGGTGGGCTTGTTCGAAGCGCTGCCGCACAGCGCCGAGGCTGTCGCCCTGCGGCGCTGGGACGATCGCGCCAAGACACCCGGGCGGCGCACGCCGACGCTGGACTATTTTCTGCTGCTGCTCGAGTCGGTGCGCGTGCGGCCGCACGAAGCGCCGCGCACGGCCATCGGCGCATGCTACCTGGCCTGATCGCGCGTCTCTTCAGATTCAATACTGCTCGGGCACGAACATCTCTGGCCGCACGGGGCGACGGCTGTATTCGGCGTGGCGCGCGCGATCGGGCAATTCGATCGCCGGCTTGACGACGACCTCGTACGGCATCAGCGACAGCAGATCGGCGATGCAGTTCAGGCGCGCCTTCTTCTTGTCCACCGCCTGCACCACCCACCACGGCGCTTCGGCGTTGTGCGTGCGTTCCAGCATCGCTTGCTTGGCCTCGGTGTAGTCCTCCCCACGACGCCGGCTTTCCAGATCCATCGGCGAGAACTTCCACTGTTTGCGCGGTTCGTGCAGGCGGCCGAGGGGGGAATCCAGCGGTACAAATGCCGCGCCGCGCGGCATTCGCTTGCGCGCCTTGCTGAGAACGGTATAAACTATTTATACTGTTAACTCAGAAAGGCGCCGTCATGCCGGCCCAGAAAGCTTTTACTCCGACCCGGGCCGCGCCGCGCCGCGCGCCGGCCAAGAAGGCCGCCACCACCGCGACTGCACGCAAGAAGCCTGCAGTGCCGGACAAGGTGGCGCCGGTTGCCGCCGCCAAGGACGGCGCCAAGAAGTCGCCCAAGCTGCGCGCGCGCCTGGTGCGCGACAGCTTCACGATGCCGGAGCCGGATTTCGCATTGATCGCCGCGCTGAAGGCGCGTGCGCTGGCCGGCCAGCGCGAGGCCAAGAAAAGCGAGTTGCTGCGCGCCGGGCTGCAGGCGCTGATGGCGCTGGACAGCAGCGCGCTGGTCGGCGCGCTCGGCCGCTTGCAGCCGCTCAAGGTCGGCCGCCCGAAGAAGGGCCACTGAGCTCGTTGCCATGTTCGCCAGCACCGAAGCATGGTGGGACGCGCTGCGGGCGGTCAGCGCATTGAACATCGTCGTCTGGGTGGCAGCAGCGCTGTGGCTGCTGCGTCTGCGCACGGTGCTGCCCGCCGAGGAATGGACGACGCGCCGCCTGCAACTGCTGCTTTGCGCCGGCTATGTGTTGGGCTGCGCTTGGCGCTCGATGCTGCCGGTGTTCGACGTGCAGCGCATCGTGCTCGTCGATTCGTGGTGGTCGAGCGTCATCGTCGGCCGCTCGGTGGCGACGCTGGCCGAGCTCTGCTTCGTCGCGCAATGGGCAGTGCTGTTGCGCAACGCCGGCCGCGACACCGGCAGCCGCGCGGCCAGCGCCGTGGCCGCTGTCTTGCTGCCGTTGATCGTCGTCGCCGAGCTGTTCTCATGGCATGCAGTGCTGACGACCTCGAACCTTGGTCACGCGATCGAAGAATCGCTGTGGGGCCTGAGTGCTGCGTTGCTCGCGGCGAGCCTGCTGGCGATCTGGCCGCGTGTCGAGCCGTCGCGCCGGCCGCTGCTGGCCTTCTGGTGCGCGGCCTCGGCGGTGTACGTGGCCTACATGTTCGCCGTCGACGTGCCGATGTACTGGTCGCGCTGGCTGGCCGACGAGGCGCAGGGTCGCGTCTACATGGGCGTGCTTCAGGGCGCCGTCGATGCGTCGTCGCGCTGGACCGTGACCCACAGCTGGGACGTCTGGAAGACCGAGGTGACGTGGATGTCGCTGTACTTCAGCGTCGCCGTGTGGCTGAGCATCGCGCTGGTGCACCTGCCGCGGCTGCGCGTGGCGCCGCGGCCGCTGCACTCACGCCGCGCTG
>JANNJX010000307.1:0-5870 GCA_031396005.1 Burkholderiales bacterium | reverse complement strand
GAACTCGAGCGCGAGGTCCGCGAACTGCGCAAGACCAACGAGATCCTGAAGTTGGCCAGCGCCTATTTCGCCCAGGCGGAGCTCGACCGCCACCACAGGAAGTGAACGCCTTCATCGACGAGCACCGCGCTGCTCACGGGGTCGAGCCCATCTGCAGCGCGCTGCAGGTTGCCCCGTCGGTGTACCGGCGCCACGCTGCCTGCCAGCGTGACCCGGCGCGGCTGCCAGCGCGCGCACGGCGTGACGCGGGCCTGATGCCGCAGGTGCAGCGCGTGTTGGAGGCGAACCTGCGGGTCTATGGCGCCGACAAGGTCTGGCGGCAACTGCTGCGCGAGGGCGTGGCAGTGGCGCGCTGCACCGTGGAGCGGCTGATGCGGCTGCGCGGACTGCAAGGCGTGCGCCGCGGCAAGAAGGTGCGTACCACCGTGCCCGACACCAAGGCGGCGTGCCCGCTGGACCGCGTCAATAGGCGCTTCTTGGCCCAGCGGCCGAACCAGCTGTGGGTGGCCGACTTCACCTACGTCTCGACCTGGCAGGGCTTCGTGTACGTCGCCTTCGTCGTTGATGTTTTCGCGCGGCGCATCGTCGGCTGGCGGGTCAGCAGTTCCATGCAGACCGACTTCGTGCTCGACGCGCTGGAGCAGGCGCTGTATGCACGGCGTGCCGAGCGCGAAGGCGAGCTGGTACATCACAGCGACCGGGGCTCGCAGGGTGAATTCAACCAGTCGTTGCAACACGTCCTAACTGGAGGTGTTGATGAAGCGGAAGAAGTTGAGATCGGATCGATCCCTACGGGCGAAGCTGCGATCACCAGGCAGGCCACCGGTGTTGCATCGCGCTGAGCGGTGGCCGTTCTGGAACGCAATCGGGCAAGGACACTCCAGCGAGGACGCCGCCGCAATGGCCGGCGTGTCGCCGGCTGTCGGCAATCGTTGGTTCCGACAATGCGGTGGTATGCCTCCGTCCAATCTCGCACCATCCGCCGCAGAGCCCACAGGGCGGTACCTCGACTTCGCTGAGCGTGAGCAGATTGCGCTGGCGCGTGCCCGTGGTGAAGGTGTTCGAGAGATTGCCAGGCAGCTCGGTCGCTCGCCATCGACGATCTCGCGCGAGCTGCGGCGGAATGCCGCCACGCGTGGTGGTGGCCTCGAATACCGAGCCCACGGCGCAGTGGCATGCCGACCGCACTGCAATGCGTCCGAAGCCTGCCAAACTGCTGATGAACCCCGTACTGCGCGAGTACGTGCAGGGTCGGCTGGCCGGCAAGATCGCGACGCCTGGTGGCAAATCGATCGCAGGACCGCAGGTTGAGTGGAAGGGCCGCCGGCATGGGCCAAGACAAGCCCGCCGATGGTCGCAGGCTTGGAGCCCGGAGCAGATTGCCAATCGTCTGTTGATGGATTTCCCCGAAGACACTTCGATGCGCATCAGCCACGAAGCGATCTACAGGCGCTGTACGTGCAGGGCCGCGGAGCATTGCGCCGGGAGCTGACCTCTTGCCTGCGAACCGGCCGCGCCTTGCGGGTGCCGAGGGAGCGCGTGCGAAATCGCGGGAAGTCCTTCGTGACCCCGGAGATCCTCATCAGCGAGCGGCCGGCCTGCGTCGAGGATCGAGCTGTACCCGGCCATTGGGAGGGCGATCTGATTGTGGGACTGGCAAGCTCGGCCGTCGGAACATTGGTCGAAAGGTCCACGCGCTTCACGATGCTGCTGCACCTTCCGCCCCATCCCGGCCACGGCAAGCAACCTCGCGAGAAGCATGGCCCCGCATTGGCTGGCCACGGTGCTGAGGCCGTGCGTGACGCAATCACGAAAGCGATGACTTCATTGCCGAACCAATTCCGGAAGTCATTGACGTGGGACCAAGGCACCGAGATGAGCCAGCATGCCAAGCTCTCGATGGACACGGGCTTGGAGGTTTACTTCTGCGATCCCCAAAGCCCCTGGCAACGAGGGACCAACGAGAACACCAATGGCCTGCTGCGGCAATACTTCCCGAAGGGAACAGACCTCAGCGCCCACAAGGTCAGTGAGCTGAATGCAGTGGCCCTTGCATTGAACATGAGACCGCGCAAGACGCTCGGCTGGCGGACACCGGCAGAAGCATTCAATGAACTGCTACGCTCAACGAAGCAAAGCAGTGTTGCGACGACCAGTTGAGTCCGGGCAGTACGTCTCCATCCGCTACAGCGAACGGCTTGCCGAAGCCGGTATCGAGCCTTCGGTGGGCAGCACTGGCGACAGCTACGACAACGCGCTGGCCGAGACGATCAACGGGCTGTACAAGGCCGAGATCATCCACCGGCGCGGGCCGTGGAAGACGCGCGAGGCGGTCGAGCTGGCGACGCTCGAGTGGGTCTCGTGGTTCAACCACCATCGCTTGCTGAAACCCATTGGCTACATCCCTCCGGCCGAAGCCGAGGCAAACTACTGGCGCCAGCAAGCTCAAGGGTCCGCCTCAACGAAGCCCGCCCGAACGGCGGCGCTTCAGGAGGGTTGAACCATGGGTACATGGCCCAACCAGGGGTGCCTCCGGCGGCCCCTGCGGGGGGCTGGAAGAGAGGAAGTCCGAACCCAACACAGTCAGGCCAACCCGGTCTGACTCAAGCCAACCGGCCTCCTCGAAACCCGGTGCGGTTCACTCCTAGTCGGCAGTGAGCTTGCGCCAGACGGAAGGCCGAGAGCCAGCGAGCCCAAGTCGCGTTGAAACGCCGACACGCCCGAAGGCTCGGGCCCTCGTCCCCAGCAATGCCAGACGCACAATATGGATTGCGCCCGTAAGGTTTGTGCCCAGGATTGCTTTCCTCTGCCGACAGAAAATTTGTCTATCGGCGTCACATGCTCGATGCCCGCATCGTTCGTGATCAGGTCGACGCTGCCGAACTTCTTCGGCGCCCGCTGCATCATGGCCTCAATGGCGGTCGGCAGACTCATGATCGCAGCGTCGCGGCGAAGGACCACGCCGTGCCGCTCGGTCAGATTGCGTAGCGGCACTTCGATGTCGTCGGCCGCGTCGAAGCCGTTGTGGCCGCTGTCTGACGTCGCCCCGGCGACCAGCGTAGTCTTGCCTTTGAGCATGTGGTTGTTCTGCGATGGGGCGGTGATGGTCTGCGGCGCCATAGTGCCGCGCAGAAGCGGCGGTGGCTGCCAGGGTAGTCGCGCGAACAGGTGCAATGCAGACTCTCATACTCGACATCTGGCTTGTGGTCGCTGGCACACCGTCGTCGGTGTTGCGCCGAATTGAACGCACGGCGTGGAGCCAGCATGTGAAGGGATTTCTTGCGCGAGAATGTTGTGATGTCCACGACCCACGCACTTGGACCCGGACGCGCCATCGACCCGCGCCGCCGGGCGGCGCGCCGCACATTGGGGCCCGCATGAGCGTCGAGACGGCGGAAGCCATCGTCGGCACTCTCGCCGGCTACCTTGTGCTCGGGCTCGTTTTCGCTCTGGTCTTCGTTACCCGGGGGATGGCCGCGATCGACCCCGCCGCCCGGGACATGCCCCGGGCGGCACGTCTGCTCATCGTGCCGGGCGTCGTCGCCTTGTGGCCGCTGATGCTTTGGAAGTGGTTCACACAGAAGTCACCGCCGGTGTCATGAAGCGAGCACACCGCCGCAGCCACCGACTGGTCTGGCCGATTTTTCTTCTGTGTTCGTCTGCCGTCGTCGGCCTGGCGCTGGTCCAGCGACCGGCGGTACCGCAGAACCCGGTCTGGCCGCCGATTCTCGCGGCAGCGAGCACCTGATGTCCCACGGCTACCGCGTCGTCTCCTGGACGCCATTCAAGAAGCGCTTCGATGCCTGGATGCTGGCTGGCGTCGGTGTGTACCTGCTCAGCTTCGTGCTCGTGGCCTCCTTGGTACCCCCGGCCGGCGAGAGCTTCACGCCCTTGCAGACCCTGATCCGGGCCACCGGGACACTGGCCTTCCTGCTGCTCACCTTCCTGCTGTGCATCGGGCCGGTGGCGCGGTTGACGCCCCGCTTCAAGCCCTTGCTCTACAACCGGCGTCATCTCGGCGTGATGACCTTCCTCGTCGCGCTGGTTCACAGTGTGCTGGTGGTCGTCTGGTACCACGGGTTCGGGGTGCTGAACCCCATCGTTTCGCTGCTCGTTTCCAACCCCCTTTACGACTCGCTGGCGGGCTTTCCGTTCGAGTCGCTGGGATTGGTGGCCCTGCTGCTGTTGTTCCTGCTCGCCGCAACGAGCCACGACTTCTGGAACGCCAATCTTGGGCCGGGCCTGTGGAAAGGCATTCACATGTCCGTCTACGCCGCCTACGCTCTGCTTCTGGGGCACGTGGCACTGGGTGCGCTGCAGAGCGAGACGAACGTGCTCTATGTCGCTGCCCTGCTGACCGCCGCATTGGCCGTGGCAGGGCTGCAGGTCTATACCGCGCGCTTTGCCTCTGGCGACCCGGCTCGGCCCGAGCCGGATCAAAAGGGCTGGCTGCGCGTGGGGCGGGCGCTGGACATCCCCGACAACCGTGCCATCGTCGTCGAGCCCGCCGGTGCCGAGCGCATCGCCGTCTTCCGCTACAACGGGAAGGTCGCGGCAGTCTCCAACGTCTGCCGCCATCAGGGCGGGCCCCTGGGCGAGGGCCGTGTCATCGACGGCTGCATCACCTGCCCCTGGCACGGCTATCAGTACCGCCCAGGAGACGGCTGTTCACCCGCGCCGTTCACCGAGCGCATCGCCACTTACGCCACGCGCGTCACGCACGGCATCGTCTTCGTCCACCCCCGGCCCCTCAAACCAGGGACGCCGGTCGAGCCCTCCGTGATCGACCTTGACCAGGAGCCGCAGCATGGCCAAGCCTGAGCGCGACGACGCATTTTTCATCGGTTGGGCCGACACGCCGCCAGCCGACCGGCGGTTCTTCCTGCGCCTGGGTCTGGGCCTGATGGCGGGCACCGCCGCCGCGGGCGCGGGCCTGGCCGCGCTTCAGCGTGCGCCGGGTGCGGGGAGCTGGGACCCGGACAAGGTGCGGGAATGGCGTGGCACCGTCAGCGCAGCGCCCTATGCCATGCTGCGCAGCCGCGATCTGGGTGGTGGCGTGCCACGCACAGCACTCCTGTCCTGCCTGGGCAAGTGTGGCGTCGCAGCGCAGATCGGTGCGCTGGAAGGACAGCCTGTCGTGGTCACCGGCAGCCTCATCCAGCGCGGGCAACACTCGATGATTGCGGTCGACGAGGAAGGTCCCTGGCTGCGCCGCGACGAGCGCGCCGCGCCCGACGCCGGCCTGGCCCTTCAGGCGATCGAAGCCCTTGGCGAGGTCAGCCTCAGCGGAGAAGTCCTCGATTCGAAGTGCTGGTTCGGCGCCATGCGGCCTTCGGATGGCAAGCTGCACAAGGCCTGTGCTGCGCTGTGCATTCGCGGTGGCATCCCGCCTGCGTTCTTTGCGCGCGGCCCGGCAGGCCAGACCGCCTTGATGATCATGACGGATACCGGCCGCGCCCATGGTCCGGAGCTGCTGGCCCTGGTGGCGGACCCGGTGCAGATCCGTGGAAGGGTATTCCGTCGCGGTGATCTGCTGATGCTGGACACCCCGGTGTCGGCAATACGGCGCTTGTAGCAGCCGGCCCAGGTCCGTCCGGCGGCGAAGCGGTCACACCAGTTCGGGGTCGGTGACGATCTCGACCAGAGAAGGCCCCTTGACGGCCAGCGCGGTCGCGAAGGCGGCGTCGAGTTCATGCGCCGCCGTGACGCGCGTGCCGTGCCCGCCACATTGTTTGGCAAACATCGCGAAGGACGGATTGTGCAGGCCCGTTTCCCACACCTGAAAATCGCCGGCACGTTGCTCCTTCGCGATCTTGCCGAGCTCGGCGTTGTTCAGCAGGACATGGGTGATGTCCATGCCGTACTTGACC
>JANNJX010000281.1:0-9678 GCA_031396005.1 Burkholderiales bacterium | reverse complement strand
CAGGACGTGGACCTGATCGAGGGCTCGGTGCTCGACAACATCCGCATGGCCGACGCCAACGCGTCGCACGACGACGTGCTTGCCGCGGCGCACATGGCCGGCGTGGCCGAGTTCGTCCAGCCGCTGACCGAAGGCTTCGAGACCTGGATCGGCCAGCAGGGCCACCGCTTTTCCGGCGGTCAACGGCAGCGCCTGGGCCTGGCGCGCGCGCTGTTGCGCAAGCCGCAACTGCTGATCCTGGACGAAGCGATGAACGCGCTCGACAGCGAACTTGCGCGCCGCATCCGCGAGGCGATCGATCAGCACCTGCCGGCGTGCACCGTGCTCGTCATCAGCCACCACGCCGACGCCGTGCGCGAGGCCGACCACGTGGTCCACTTGCATGCCGGCTGCGTCGTGCCGCCCACCTCGAACGCAGCCAGGCTCAGGCCAGCGCCGGGCCGCTCCCAAGCGTAAGCCTGAGCCTCCAATGGCCACGTAGGGGCCCCTATCAGAGCCTGGGGGAGTGCCCGCGCAGCGGGCAAGGGCCTGTCATCTCAGGCTTGCAGTTGCGACTCGGTGAGGCGCTGCACCGACACGCTGGCGGAACCAGGCGATCGTGCGATCCACGCCGTCTTCATAGGCCACGTCCGCGGACCAGCCGGGAATCACCTGGCGGGCCAGCGTCAGATCGGGGCGGCGGTTGGTCGGGTCTTGCGGCGGTGACGGCGCAAACTCGATCGGCGACGCCGGGAAACGGCGCTGCACGTAGCGGGCGACGTCGAGCACCGAGACCTCGCGATCGGTGCCGACGTTGACCGGTCCGGAGAATGCGCTGCGATCGCGCCAGAAGAAGCGTTCGAGCGCATCGAGCGCGTCGTCGATGTAAGTCCAGCTGCGCGTGTGCGAGCCATCGCCGTAGACCGTGATCGGCAGGCCGCGCAGTCCCTGGGTAATGAAGTTGGAGACGGCACGGCCGTCGTCGACGCGCGTGCGCGGACCGAAAACGTTGAACAGGCGCACCACCTTGACGCGCACGCCGTGCACGCGCCGCGCCTCGAACAGCAGCGATTCGACGCAGCGTTTGCTCTCGTCGTAGGACGAGCGCGGCCCGGTGCAATCGACATAGCCGCGGTAGCTCTCGGGCTGCGGCGACACCAGCGGGTCGCCGTAGACCTCGGAGGTCGAGGTGTAGGCGATCTGGCCGCCCGCTTCGAGCAAGCCGACCAGGTTCAGCGCACCGCCGACGTTGGCGCGGATGGTGCGCAGCGGCTCGGCCATGTACCAGGGCGGCGAGGCCGGCGACGCCAGGTGGTAGATCTCGTCGAAGCGGCAGTCCGGGCGGTAGTGCTCGATGTCGGCTTGCACGAAGGTCAGCCGGGAGTCATGGATATGGGCGATGTTGGCGTGCAGACCGGTCCAGAGGTTGTCGACGACGAACAAGTCGCCGACATCGCCGCGTGCCAGCAGCCGGTCTACCAAATGAGAGCCAACGAAGCCGCACCCCCCCGCCAACAACACCCGCGTCATGACCACCCCGACCGGGCAGTCGCCCCAGCTCACCAATGCTCTGGCGGACAAACACCCGGCGCCGAGTCTACGATGCAGCGGCATGGCGCCGCATCCCAAAAAAAGGGGATCCGCCGTCAGACTTCGAGCCACTCCTTGCGCACCGTGACATCGGCGCGCAACTCGGCCGGCGTGCCGGCAAAGACGATCTGGCCATGACCCATGACCAGGCAACGGTCGGCGACTTCGAGCGCGATGGTCAACTTCTGCTCGACCAGCAGCACCGACATGCCGCGGCGCTTCAACTCTCGCAAATACTCGGCGACGAGTTCGACGATCTTCGGCGCCAGGCCCTCGGTCGGCTCGTCGATCATGATCAGTTCGGGATCGCCCATCAGCGTGCGGCACAGCGTCAACATCTGCTGCTCGCCGCCGGAGAGCACGCCGGCCTCGGTGTGCTGGCGCTCTTTGAGGCGCGGGAACAGCGTGTACATGTCGCCTGCGCTCCAGCGCCCGGCCTGGTTGGCCTTCTTCATGCCGAGCATCAGGTTCTGGTGCACCGTCAGCCGGGGAAAGATGTCGCGGTTCTCAGGCACGTAGCCGATGCCGGCATGTGCGATCTCGAAAGCCTTCATGCCGAGCAACTCCTGCTCGCGCCACTTGACGCTGCCGCTGCCATCGACCAGGCCCATGATGGTTTTGACCGTCGTCGAGCGGCCCGAGCCGTTGCGGCCGAGCAGCGCCACGATCTCGCCGGCACCGACGTCGAAGTTGACACCGTGCAGCACGTGGCTCTTGCCGTAGTAGGCGTGGACGTTGTGCAGCTTCAACATCTCAATGCCCGGCCGCGGCGGCCTGCTGGTCGGCCAGCACCGAGCCGAGATAAGCCTCCTGCACGCGCGGGTTGGCGCGCACCGCGTCGGGCGTGTCGAAGGCGATGACTTCGCCATAGACCAGCACGGCGATCTTGTCGGCCAGGCCGAAGACCACGCCCATGTCGTGCTCGACGGTGAGCAGCGTCTTGCCTTGGGTCACGTCGCGGATCAGGCCGACGAAGCGCTTGGTTTCGCTCTTGCTCATGCCGGCGGTCGGCTCGTCGAGCAGGATCACGCCGGCGCCACCGGCAATCGTGATGCCGATCTCGAGGGCGCGCTGTTCGGCGTAGGTCAGGTTCATCGCCAGCGCATCGCGGCGGCGGTCGAGCTTGATCATCTCGAGCACTGCTTGGGCGCGCTCATTGGCGTCGTCGAGGTCGGCCAGGAACTTCCAGAACGCGTAGCGGTGGCCCAGGCTCCACAGCACGGCGCAGCGGATGTTCTCGAACACCGACAGCCGCGTGAACAAGTTGCTGACCTGAAAGCTGCGCGACAAGCCCATGCGGTTGACGCGGTACGGAGTCAGGCCGTTGACGCGCTGGCCATTGACCTCGATGTCGCCACTGGTCGGCGCCAGCCGGCCGCTGATGAGGTTGAACAGCGTGCTCTTGCCGGCGCCGTTGGGGCCGATGATGGCCACGCGCTCGCCCGGCTGCACGGCGAGACTCGCGCCGCGGATGATCTCGGTCTTGCCGAAACTCTTGCGCACGTCACGCAACTCAACCGCGGGAGACGTCATGCCAAAGCCTCGCGCCGTTTGATTTCCTTCTCGATCTCTTCCTGAATGCGCTCCCAGTCGCCGACGAAGTGACGCCGCGTCAGCTCGAACAGGCCGATGCCGCAGGCCAGCACCATCGCCGCGCCGAACCAGCTCTCGGCACTTCGCGTGTTCAGCGCCACGCCCATGAAGCGCAGCTCGGGCCCGAGCGCCGTGCCTTGTTGCAGGTGGTAGATCATCTCGATCATCGCGCCGGCGCCGGCGAGCATGACGAATGCGGTGCCGGCGAGTGCGAGGTACGACGTCCACAAGTCGCGCAGCTTGCCGAAGGCTGCGAGGCGCAGGTTCATCATGATCAGGCTGGCCACGCCGCCCGGCGCATACATGACCATGAAGAGGAAGACCAGGCCCAGGTACAGCACCCAGGCCTTGGTGAACTCGGACAGGATCTGCGCCAGCACCAGCAGCACCGCGCCGATGATCGGGCCGAAGAAGAAGGTGGCGCCACCGAGAAAGACGAACAGCAGGTAGGCGCCCGAGCGCGCCGCGCCGACGACCTCGGCGGTGACGATCTCGAGGTTGAGCGCACCGAGGCCTCCCGAGATGCCGGCGAAGAAACCCGAGACCATGAACGCCAGGTAGCGCACATGCTGCGTGCTGTAGCCGATGAACTCGACGCGCTCCGGGTTGTCGCGCACCGCGTTCAACATGCGGCCCAGGGGCGTGCGCGTGAAGGCGAACAGCAGCGCCGTGGAGGCGAAGCAGTAAGCCGCAATCAGGTAGTACATCTGCACCTGCGGGCCGAAGCTGATGCCGGCCACCGGCTTGCCGACGACGCGGTTGCCGCTGATGCCGCCTTCGCCGCCGAAGAACTCGGGGATCATCAGCGACATCGACCACACCAACTCGCCGAGGCCCAGCGTGATCATCGCGAACGTCGTGCCGGCCTTGCGCGTGGTCACGTAGCCGAGCAACGCGGCAAAGAACAGCCCGGCCAGGCCGCCGGCCAGCGGCACCAGGCTGACCGGAACGGCGAGCCTGCCGGCGCTGACGGCATTGAGCGTGTGGATGGCCAGGAACGCGCCGAGGCCGCTGTACACCGCGTGGCCGAAACTCAGCATGCCGCCCTGGCCGAGCAGCACGTTGTAGGCCAGGCAGGCGATGACGGCGATGCCGATCTGCGACAACATCGTCAGCCCGAGACCGCTCGTCCACAGCATCGGCGCGACCACCAGCAGGAGCGCGAACAGGCCCCAGATCAGCCAGCGGCCGATGTTCAGCGGCTTGAAGTGGTAAACCTGCTCGGTCATCAATCCTCCCGCGTACCGAGCAGGCCCTTGGGCCGGAAGATCAGGATCAGCACGAGCAGCAGGTAGGGCAGGATCGGCGCTGCTTGCGCCAGCGTGATCTTGGCGATCGAGTACAGCGCGTCACCGGGTGCGATCGTCCAGCCATAGCCCGCCGCGAGATGCACGAAAGACCTGTCGACCGTCAGCGGCAGCGTCTGCAACAGGCCGATGACGATCGAGCCGACGAAGGCGCCGGCCAGCGAGCCGAGGCCGCCGACGACGACGACGACGAAGATGATCGAGCCGACGATGGCCGCCATCGACGGCTCGGTGACGAAGGTCATGCCGCCGACGACGCCGGCCAGCCCGGCGAGCGCGCAGCCGCTGCCGAAGACCAGCATGAAGACGCGCGGCACGTTGTGGCCGAGCGACTCGACCATTTCCGGATGCGTCAGCGCCGCCTGGATGACGAGGCCGATGCGCGTGCGCGTGAGCAGCAGCCACAGCGCCAGCAGCATTGCCACCGCGACCACCATCATGAAGAAGCGCGTCGCCGGAAAGGTCGAGCAACTGGCGACGACACCGGCCACGGTGGCGCTGCAACGTGCCGGGTCGGCGGCACCCCAGGCGAAGCTCCAGTTGTCGGCGACGTGGATCAGCGTGAACGCCGGGCCTTGCAGCAGCGCCGGCGGCGCGAACGGCACCGACGACAGGCCCCACACCAGCTTGACCAGTTCGAGGATGACGTAGGACATGCCAAAGGTCACCAGCAGCTCCGGCACATGGCCGAACTTGTGCACCTTGCGCAGCGCGGTGCGCTCAAAGCCGGCGCCCAGCAGGCCTACCGCCAACGGCGCCAGGATCAGCGCCGGCCAGAAGCCGACGAGGCCCGTCAGCGTGTAGCCGACGTAGGCGCCCACCATGTAGAAGCTGGCGTGCGCGAAGTTCAGCACGCCCATCATGCTGAAGATCAGCGTCAGGCCGGAGCTGAGCATGAACAGCAGCAGCCCGGCGCTGATGCCGTTGAGCACGTTGATGAGGAACTGGTCCACGCTCTTGTTAGCCCACGTCCGTTGTCCCAACCCACACCGTTCGGGCTGAGCTTGTCGAAGCCCGGTCCGAGCAGGACGAAGGGCCCTTCGACAGGCTCAGGGCGAACGGAAAATCAGCCGGGTCTCTTCATCTGGCACGACGTCGGCGTGCTCGACACATACGGCTCGTAGGTCTTGATGACGCGGAAGTTGTGTCCCGTGTTCTCCACGCTGTAGTCCAGCGGCGCCTTGTCCGCCTTCAGCCATTGCTGGATGTACACCGTCTGCTGCAGCTGATGGTCGGCCTTGCGCATCGTCACCTCGCCGTTCAGGCTCTTCACCGCCAGTCCCTCCATCGCCACCGCGACCTTGGCCGGGTCGATGCTCTTGGCCTTGGCCATGGCGCCCGACAACAACGCATAGGCGTGATAGACCTGCGCGGTGTAGAAATCGTCGTTGAACTTGGCCTTGTACGCGTCCATCAACTTGCGCGTCTCGGGCGAGACGCCGTACGGGAACACGCTGACCTGATAAACGCGGCCGGCGGCGTTGGCGCCCATCGCCGTCGGCGTGCCGGACACGCCGGCGTAGTAGGTGTAGAACTTGGATTGCAGGCCGCCGTCGTTGGCGGCCTTGATGAGCAGCGTCAGGTCGGAGGACCAGTTGCCGGTGACCACGGTGTCGGCACCCGAGGCCTTGATCTTGGCGATGTACGGCGCGAAGTCGCGCGTCTGCGCCAGCGGGGTCAAATCCTCGCCGACGATCTGCACGTCCGGCCGCTTCTTCGCCAGGTTCTCCTTGGCGAACTTCGCCACCTGATGGCCGTGGGCGTAGTTCTGGTTGATCAGATAGACCTTCTTGATCTCGGCCTGGTCCTTCATGAAGGTGGTCAGCGCCTCCATCTTCATGCTCGTGTCGGCGTCCATGCGGAAGTGCCAGAAGCTGCACTTGCTGTTGGTCAGGTCAGGATCGACCGCCGCGTAGTTGACGAACAGCACTTCCTTGCCCGGGTTGCGCTCGTTGTACTTGTTGAGGAAGTCGATGATCGCCGTGGCCGGCCCGGTGCCGGTGCCCTGGAAGACGTAGCGAATGCCCTGGTCGATGGCAGCCTGCAGCGCGTTGACCGTCTCCTGCGGCGACAGCTTGTTGTCGAACGAGACGATCTCGAACTTGACGCCGGCGTCGTTCTTCTTGTTGAACTCCTCGGCGAAGAACTGGAAGCTCTTCAACTGGTTCTGGCCGGTGGCTGCCGTGAGGCCGGTGAGCGCGTCGATCCACGCCACCTTGACGGTCTGCCCGGACTGCGCTTGAACGCTGCCGCAGGCCAACGCCGCTGCGGCGAGCAGCGACACCTTCAATGCATTGAACTTGCTCATCGTCTTGTCTCCTGAATTACACCGGACCGGCGGGGCGGACATTACCGGATCGGCAGCCCGGGCACGCTCGGGAACTACCCGGCAACTGCGCGGGAACTATGCGAGAACGCCCCGCAGGACATGCGCCTTGAACTGCTCGCGCAATTTGTTCTTCTGCATCTTGCCGGTGGCGCCGAGCGGGATGGCGTCGGTGAAGACGACGTCGTCGGGCACCTGCCACTTGGCCACCTTGCCCTCGAAGTGCGCCAGCAGCGCCTCGCGCGTGACTTCGGCGCCGGGCTTCTTCATCACCACCAGCAGCGGCCGCTCGTCCCACTTCGGGTGCGGCAGCGCGATGCACGCCGCCATCGCCACCCCCGGGTGCGCCATGGCGATGTTCTCGATGTCGATAGAGCTGATCCACTCGCCGCCGGACTTGATGACGTCCTTGCTGCGGTCGGTGATCTGCATGAAGCCGTCGGCGTCGATCGTCGCCACATCGCCGGTGGGGAACCAGCCGTCGATGCGCGGATCACCGCCCTCGCCCTTGAAATACCCCGAGACGATCCACGGCCCCTTGACCAACAGGTCGCCCGCCGCGACGCCGTCCCACGGCAGCTCCTGGCCCTCGGCATCGACGATCTTCAGCTCGACGCCATAGACCGCGCGGCCCTGCTTCAACTGCACCGCAAGCTGCGTGTCCTCGTCACTCGACAAGTGTTTGAGCTTCAGGTTGCAGACGGTGCCCAGCGGCGACATCTCGGTCATGCCCCAGGCATGCAGCACCGTCACGCCGAAATCGTCGCGAAAGCTCTTGATCATCGCCGGCGGACACGCCGAGCCGCCGATGATGGTGCGCTGCATCGTCGAAAACCGAAGACCCTGCGCCTTCATGTGGTTGAGCAGCATCAGCCACACCGTCGGCACGCCGGCCGAGACGGTGACGCGCTCGGCCTGCATCAACTCGTAGACCGACTTGCCGTCGAGTGCCGCGCCGGGGAAGACGATCTTCATGCCCGTCATCGCCGCGCCGTACGGAATGCCCCAGGCGTTGACGTGGAACATCGGCACCACCGGCAGGATGGTGTCGCGCGCCGAGAAGTTGAGCGCGTCCGGCAGCGCGCCGGCATAGGCATGCAGAACGGTCGAACGGTGGCTGTAGAGCACGCCTTTCGGATTGCCCGTGGTGCCGCTGGTGTAGCACAGCGCGCAGGCGCTCTTCTCGTCGAACTCGGGCCAGTCGTACTGCGCCGGCTCGCTGCCGATCCACGCTTCATAACTCTGCAGCCCGGCGATGCCGGTGTCGGCCGGCAGCGCATCGGCGTCGCACAGCGCGATCCAGTGCCTGACGGTTTTGCACTGCGGCCAGACGGCCTCGATGATCGGCAGGAAAGTCATGTCGAAGCACAGCGCCTGGTCTTCGGCATGGTTGACGATCCACACCACCTGCTCGGGCGACAGCCGCGGATTGATCGTGTGCACGACGCGGCCGCTGCCGGAGACGCCGAAGTACAGCTCGAAGTGGCGGTAGCCGTTCCAGGCGAGCGTGCCGACACGGTCCGAGAAGGCCAGGCCCAGCCGGTCCAGCGCATGCGCAACCTGGCGCGATCGCGCCGCTGCCTGCGCGTAGGTGTAGCGATGAAGGTCACCCTCGACACGCCGCGAGACGATCTCGGCGTCGGCGTGGTGGCGCGCTGCGAATTCGATCAGGCTCGAAACCAACAACGGTTGGTCTTGCATCAGGCCCAGCATGTGTGTCTCCTGTACTTGTTCGAAGCAGTATCGAAAGGTCGCAGCCACGCTGTCAAAGCGTGATTGCCCTGCCCCGGCGACGGGCGTCGCCGCAGCGGACAATACGCCCCTCGTGAACGCCCCCGACTCTTTCTCCCCACGCAGTGCCCCGGCTTGGCGCAACGCCAGCTTTTTGCAGGCGCTCGGCCCGGCCTTCGGCACCGAGTTGCCGCCGCGCGCGATCAGCGAGCCGGCTTGGGTGGCGCGCAGCGGTGTTCTGGCCGCGCATTTGGGGCTGGCCGATTGGATAGAGACGCCGCAGGCCTTGGCCGTGCTCGCCGGCAACCAGGTGCCCGATGGCGTGCAGCCTTTTGCGTCGGTCTATTCCGGCCACCAGTTCGGCGTCTGGGCCGGCCAGTTGGGCGATGGGCGGGCGTTGCTGCTCGGCGAGATCGACACTCCGGCCGGGGCGATGGAAGTGCAGTTGAAAGGCAGCGGCCTGACGCCGTACTCGCGCATGGGCGACGGCCGCGCGGTGCTTCGTTCTTCGATCCGCGAGTTCCTGTGTTCGGAGGCGATGCACGCACTCGGCATCCCGACGACGCGCGCGCTGGCCGTGATCGGCTCGCCGCAGCCGGTGCGGCGCGAAACGGTGGAGACGGCGGCCGTGGTGACGCGAGTGGCGCCGTCGTTCCTGCGCTTCGGCCACTTCGAGCACTTTGCGCACAGCGCGCAGAGCACGGCCGCGCTGCAGCACTTGTTCGACGCCGCGACGCAGCGCTACTTCCCCGGCCTCGTCGGCCCGGCCGCGCTGCTCGAAGAAGTGGCCCGCCGCACGGCGCGCCTGGTGGCGCAATGGCAGCTCGTCGGTTTTTGTCATGGCGTGATGAACACCGACAACATGTCGCTGCTCGGCTTGACCATCGACTACGGACCGTTCGGCTTTCTGGATGCATTCGATCCGATGCACATCTGCAACCACAGTGACGACCAGGGCCGCTACGCCTACGCGCGCCAGCCGAGCGTCGCCTTCTGGAACCTGCATGCGCTGGCGCAGGCGCTGCTGCCGCTGGTCGAGGGGCCGAAAGAAGCGGCGTCGGAGCAGTTGCTGGCGGCGCTGGAGCCGTACAAGGCCGAGTTCGCCGCTGCGATGGTCGGCGGTCTGCGCGCCAAGCTCGGCCTGGTGGCCGA
>JANNJX010000280.1:0-2182 GCA_031396005.1 Burkholderiales bacterium | reverse complement strand
GCAGCCGAGCGCGCCTTGACGTTGTTGCTGGCCGAGCTGCCGCTCAAGCAAGCCGTGTCGCTGGCCTCGGCGATCAGCGGCGCGCCGCGCAACGCGCTTTACGAACGCGCGTTGGCGCTGCGCGGCGAGGCCTGACTCAGGCCAGCGCCGCGCTGCTCCCCCGCGTCGGCCGCGCGCGTGGGGTCGTCATTTCAGGCGCCGGGCCGCTGCTGCGCGTCGTGCTTCTGGTGGTAGATGCGCTTGCTGGTCGCGTTCTGCGCTTTGCTCAGGCGTTTCTTTTCTTGCGCCGTGACGACGCCGTCGGCCTTGGCCTTGTCTTCGGCACGGTTGACGACGTTCTGCTGCTGGTTCATGCGGCGCGCTTCGCGCTTGGTCAGCTCGCCCGAGGCGATGCCGCGGTCGATGCGCTGCTCCTGGTTGGCCTGGCGCTGATCGATGCGCGGCGTGTCGGTGCCGCCAGCGGATGCTGCAAACGTGGACAACGCCATCACGGCGGCGGCAACATAAGTCTTGTTCATGAAGGACTCCTTGGCTGTTCGTGGTGTCGAGGACTGTGGTCTGCGCAGCGCGCTCCACCACAACGCCGAGCTTGGCTGGCGGCAGACGGGCTGTCGTTGCGCGGGCGTAAAGAACGGTGAAGCCGGCCATCCCCACGTTGTCCACTGTGCAAAGGTTCACGCTCCTAGAATGGCTTGCATGACTGCACGTGAACCCACCCTCGAACGCCTGGCCACCGCGGAAGCGCTGCTGCTCGGCCCGTACGGCCTGACCGAGCGCCACTTGGCCGCGGCGCTGGCGACGATCGCCCAGCACCGCATCGACGACGCCGATCTGTACTTTCAAAGCACGCGCCACGAAGGCTGGAGCCTCGAAGAAGGCATCGTCAAAAGCGGCAGCTTCTCGATCGACCAGGGCGTCGGCGTGCGTGCGGTCGCCGGCGAGAAGACGGCGTTCGCCTACAGCGACGACATCTCCGAAGCGGCGCTGCAGGACGCTGCGCGCACGGTGCGCACGATCGCCGCCGCGGGGCAGAGCCGCCGTGTCAAGGTCGGCGGCGTGCCGCAGGTGGCTGGCAGCCACGTGCTGTACGCGCCGACCGATCCGATCGGCACGCTCGACAGCACGCAGAAGGTGGCGCTGCTCGAGAAAATCGAACGCTTGGCGCGCGCCAAGGACCCGCGCATCGTGCAGGTGATGGCAGGTCTGGCTGCCGAGCACGACGTGGTGATGGTCGCGCGCGCCGACGGCACACGCGCTGCCGACGTGCGACCGCTGGTGCGTCTGTCGGTGACGGTGATTGCCGAACAGACCATCAACGGCAGCGTCCGCCGCGAAGTCGGCTCGGGCGGCGGCGGCGGCCGCTTCGGCCTCGGCTACTTTCAAGACGACGTGATCGAGCAGTACGTCGATCACGCGGTCAACGCCGCACTGACCAACCTTGAGAGCCGTCCCGTGCCCGCCGGTGAGACGACCGTCGTGCTCGGCCCCGGCTGGCCCGGCATCCTGCTGCACGAAGCCATCGGCCATGGCCTCGAAGGCGACTTCAACCGCAAGGGCTCGTCGGCGTTTGCCGGCCGCATCGGCCAGCGCGTCGCCGCCAAGGGCGTGACCGTGCTCGACGACGGCACGCTGCCCGACCGCCGCGGCTCGCTCAACGTCGACGACGAGGGCCAGGCGACGCAGCGCACGGTGCTGATCGAAGACGGCATCCTGCGCGGCTACATCCAGGACGCGATGAACGCGCGGCTGATGAAGGTCAAACCCACCGGCAACGGCCGCCGCGAAAGTTATGCCCATGTGCCGATGCCGCGCATGACCAACACCTACATGCTGTCGGGCGACAAGAGCAAGGACGAGATCGTGGCCAGCATCAAGCGCGGGCTGTATGCCACCAACTTCGGCGGCGGCCAGGTCGACATCACTAGCGGCAAGTTCGTCTTCTCGGCCAGCGAAGCGTTCTGGGTCGAGAACGGCAAGGTGCAGTACCCGGTCAAGGGTGCGACGCTGATCGGCAGCGGCCCGGAGTGCCTGACGCGCGTGGCGATGATCGGCAACGACATGTCGCTCGACACGGGCGTCGGCACCTGCGGCAAGGAAGGCCAGAGCGTGCCGGTCGGTGTCGGTCAGCCGACGTTGCGTATCGACGGCCTGACGGTCGGCGGCACGGCCTGACGCCGCGCGC
>JANNJX010000270.1:0-1757 GCA_031396005.1 Burkholderiales bacterium | reverse complement strand
GGCTGGTGTTGTTGATGTCCTCGCTGGTGCAGGCAAAGTGGACGAACTCGGCTGCCGCTTCCAATTCGGCATGGCCTTTGAAGCGGGCCTTGAGCCAGTACTCCACCGCCTTGACATCGTGGTTGGTGGTGCGCTCGATGTCTTTGATGGCTTGCGCATCGGCCTCTGAAAAACGCAGCACCAGCGAGCGCAGATAGCCGCGCGCGGCCTCGGGCAGTGGGGCCAGCTCAGCAAAGCCGGCATCCGACAGCGCGATGAACCACTCCACCTCCACCTGCACCCGGCGCTGCATCAGGCCGAACTCGCTCATCAGCGGGCGCAGCGCAGCCACGCGCCCGGCATAGCGGCCGTCCAGCGGCGACAGGGCAGACAGGGCGGACAAGGTCATGGCGGGCAGCGGCTGGGGTGGACAGGACGGGCCGATTTTAGGCGGCGCCGGTGAACCGGCTCATGAGCGCCTTCATCGCCGGCGCCCGTGAAACCAACCCGAAGGCCGAGTTCAGCATCAGCTTCATCAACAGTGGGTTTGACCCGCCCAAGGCCAAAGGGGCCGCCTTCGCGATGATCGACAACGGCGCCGATGTGATGCATGCCGGGCGCTTTGGCGTCAGCGACGCGCCAAAGAGCGCAAGGTGCTGGCCATCGGCAATGTGATCAACACCCTGAATGACTACCCCGACACGGTGGTGGCCTCTGCGCTGTGGCCCATGGAGCCCAGAATTCGGGCAAGAGCACGTTGATGGACGGTCTGCCCGAGTACGTGCTGGCACATCAACAGCTTGTGGTCGAATGGCAGAACTCGCACCCTGTGCGGCTCGACGATCTGACGCCGATCAAGCGCGAGGCCGCGCGACCGATCGCGCTGTTCGCAGGCGCGGCGGCTGTGCGTGCAGCGCTGGACACCGGCGCCGACGACGAACTGAGAATCCTCCGCTATCCGGTGCGGCTCGGCGCGGGCAAGCCGCTGCGCCGAGACTTCTCGCTGATCGAGGAGCGCAAGTTCACATCGGGCGCGCTGCTGTCTCGCTATGCCATTTCGAAAGGAGCCCAGGAATGAGCAAACTCGTCCTCGCCGCCGAACTTGCCGAGACAAGCCTTACCGGTTTCTCGACAAGGACGGCAAGGAGCACGGCCTCGCCGATCTGTTCGGGCGGCACGATGCGTTGATCAGCTACTTCTGGATGTACGGCCCCGCCCGCGAGAGGCCGTGCCCGATGTGCACGTCCTTTCTTGATCCGCTCGATGCGGCGACCCGAAATCTGACGCAGCGGGTCGCGGTTGCGGTGATCGGGCGATCGCCTGTCTCGCGCCAGCTGGCCTTCGCGCCTTGCGCAACCCAACGAGCGGATCATGCGCACATCCTCGCTGGCCACCGTGAAGAAGGCATTGCAGGCTTAGCCGGCGACCGTCGGGACCAGCGATTGCTGGATGATCGGGGCCGGCGCACGCCGCTTAGTTTCAGCGATCTCGACGCACCCTGGCGTGCACCCACACTTCGCAACGATTGACAAGAGGAGTAAGTCAAATGATCAAGAACACGATCTGTCTTTGGTATGAACACGATGCGGAACAAGCCGCGCGTTTCTACGCCGAAACCTTCCCAGACAGTAGCGTTGGCGCCGTCCACTCTGCGCCGTCGGACTATCCCGACGGCAAGGCGGGCGATGCTTTGACGGTCGAATTCACCGTCGCGGGCATCCGCTGCATCGGCCTCAATGGCGGGCCGCGGTTCACGCACAGCGAGGCCTTCTCTTTCC
>JANNJX010000190.1:0-7221 GCA_031396005.1 Burkholderiales bacterium | reverse complement strand
CCTGGGCGGCATGGACGCGCGGCTGAAGTTCAACTCGCCGCTGCACGTGCGCCACATCGAGAACCTGGCCAACATGTCCAAGCAGGGCCTGTTCGTCTACAAGGGCCGCCGCAACGTGCCCGAGCCGTCGTTCATCTCGGGTGAGTGCGCGATGGTGACCACTTCCACCGGCTTCTACGGCAACGTCAAGCAGAACGCCAAGTTCAACTGGTCGCTGTCCACTCTGCCCTACTACCCGGACGTGCCGGGCGTGCCGCAGAACACCGTGATCGGCGGCGCCAGCCTGTGGACGCTGGCCGGCAAGAAGCCCGATGAGTACAAGGGCGTGGCCGAGTTCTTCGACTTCATCGCGCAACCGGAAATCGCCGCCAAGACGCACCAGGCCACCGGCTACCTGCCGGTGACCAATGCCGCGTTCCAGCTCACCGAGAAGTCCGGCTTCTACAAGAGCAACCCGGGCACCGACGTCGGCCCGACGCAGATGATCCGCAAGGTCACCGACAAGTCGCGCGGCATCCGTCTGGGCAACCACGTGCAGATCCGCGACATCATGGATGAGGAGCTCGAGCAGGTCTGGGGCGGCAAGAAGGGCGCGAAGGACGCGCTCGACTCGGCGGTCAAACGCGGCGACGAGCTGCTGGAGCGCTTCGAGAAGGCCAACAAGAGCAAAGGGTAAGGCGAGGTGGCGGTCGAGAAGAGGGTTTTCTTCCGCTCGCGCTGGCTGCCGTGGGCGCTGCTGGCACCGCAGGCCTTCGTCATCGTCGCTTTCTTCTTCTGGCCGGCCGGTCAGGCGCTGCTGCAATCGTTCCAGCAGTCCGACGCGTTCGGCACGTCGGTCGATTGGGTCGGGCTGGAAAACTTCCAGAACCTGTGGAACGACGCGACCTACCTCGCGTCGTTCAAGACGACCGCGGTGTTCTCGATCCTCGTCGCGACGATCGGCCTGACCGTATCGCTCATGCTCGCGGTCTTCGCCGACCGCGTGATCAAGGGCGCGGCGGTCTACAAGACGCTGCTGATCTGGCCGTACGCCGTCGCGCCTGCGGTGGCCGGCGTGTTGTGGCTCTTTCTCTTCGCGCCGGGCATGGGCATCGTCGCCTACGCGCTCGGCCGGATGGGCTTCGAGTGGAACCACCTGCTCAACGGCACGCACGCGATGACGCTGGTCGTGCTGGCTGCGGTGTGGAAGCAGATCTCGTACAACTTCCTCTTCTTCCTCGCCGGCCTGCAGTCGATCCCGAAGTCGCTGATCGAAGCCGCCGCCATCGATGGCGCTTCGCCCTGGCGGCGCTTCTGGACCATCGTCTTCCCGTTGCTGTCGCCGACCACCTTCTTCCTGCTCGTCATCAACGTCGTCTATGCGTTCTTCGACACCTTCGCCATCATCGACGCCGCCACGCGCGGCGGGCCTGGCAAGGACACGGCGATCCTGGTCTACAAGGTCTACTACGACGGTTTCAAGGCGTTGGACCTCGGTGGTTCCGCAGCGCAATCGGTCGTGCTGATGGTGATCGTCGTCGCGCTGACGGTCGTGCAGTTCCGCTTCGTCGAGAAGAAAGTGAACTACTGAAATGGTCGAGCGCAAGCCACTGCTGACCGCGCTGTCGCACCTGGTGCTGATCATCGGCGTGCTGATCGTCGCCTTCCCGGTGTACATCACCTTCGTCGCCTCGACGCACACCACCCAGCGCATCGCGCAGACGCCGATGCCGCTGATCCCCGGCGATCAACTCGTCAGCAACTACACCAAGGCCCTCACCGGCGAGCGCAGCGGCCCCGGCACGAAGGTCGCGGTCAGCCGCATGATGACGGTGAGCCTGATCAGCGCGCTGATCATCGCCTTCGGCAAGATCATCATCTCGCTGCTATCGGCGTTTGCGATCGTCTATTTCCGCTTTCCGTTCCGCCAGTTCTTCTTCTGGGCGATCTTCGTCACGCTGATGTTGCCGGTGGAGGTGCGCATCGGTCCGACCTACAAGGTGGTCTCGGACTTCGGCATGCTCAACAGCTATGCCGGTCTCACCGTGCCGTTGATCGCGTCGGCCACTGCCACCTTCCTCTTCCGCCAGTTCTTCCTCACCGTGCCCGACGAGCTGGTCGAGGCGGCGCGCATCGACGGCGCCGGGCCGATGCGCTTCTTCAAGGACGTGCTGCTGCCGCTGTCCACCACATCGATCGCCGCGCTCTTCGTCATCCAGTTCATCTACGGCTGGAACCAGTACCTGTGGCCGCTGCTCGTCTCCACCGAAGAACGCATGTACCCGGTGGTGATCGGCATCAAGCAGATGATCTCCGACGGCGACGCGACGAACGACTGGGCCACCATCATGGCCACGGCGATCCTGGCCATGCTGCCGCCGGCGCTGGTGGTGATGCTGATGCAGAAGTGGTTCGTCAAGGGCCTGGTGGACACCGAGAAATAGACTCGGCACGATGAGCGTGATCGACAGCCTGGCCTGGCACTCCAAACACCTGCGCTACGCCCTGGGCAAACCGCGTGTGCTCGGCGGCCGCGCCTACAAGATCAAGGGCTACTTCAGCGACAAGTTCTGCCGTGACGACGGGCACGAGCCGCACCTCGGTGCCGTGATTGCCGAGTTGTTGCGCCAGCGCGACGGCGCGTTCATCGACATCGGTGTCAACGTCGGCCAGACGCTGTGCAAGCTGCTGGCCACTGGCCAGAAGAGGCGCTACATCGGCTTCGAGCCGCAGATCGCCTGCTGCTTCTATGTCGATCAGTTCATCCGCCACAACGGCATCGCCGATGCGCATGTGATCCCGGTGGCGCTGGGTGAGGCGCCCGGCGTGCTCGAACTGTTCGCCGACAACGACGATGTCGACGAGAGCGCGTCGTTCGACGCCACCGGCTTTCGGGCGACGATGTCGGCAACGCGAAAGGTGCTGGTGCCGCTGCTGCGCGGCGACACGGCGCTGGCCGATCTGCGCCTGGACAAGATCGCGGTGCTCAAGATCGACGTCGAAGGCGCCGAGCTCGATGTGCTGCGCGGCCTGCCCGACACGCTCGGACTTTGGCAACCGCCGGTGATGTTCGAGGTGCTGCCGAACTTCTTCGGCGCCGAGAAGAAACCGATCGACGCGCACTTGGCGGCAGAACACAACCAGCGCGCCGAAGCGATCTTCGACTTCTTCACCACGCACGGCTACAGCGTGCACCAAGTGAACCAGGCCGGCGGCTGGTCGCCGATCAGCAGCTTCCAGCTCGACGACCGCGACGGCTTCGTCACCTGGGACTACCTGGCGCTGCCCCTCAAAGACCAGTAACGGAGAACAACGATGGGTGCGATTTCACTGCGCAATGTCGAGAAGGCCTACGGCGCCGGCGCCAAGTTGAACAAGGTCATCCACGGCGTCGACGCCGAGATCGGCGACGGCGAGTTCGTCGTCATCGTCGGCCCGAGCGGCTGTGGCAAGAGCACGCTGCTGCGCATGGTCGCGGGGCTGGAAGAGATCACCGGCGGCGAGATCCACATCGGCGGGCGCATCGTCAACAACCTCGAACCGTCGGAGCGCGACATCGCGATGGTGTTCCAGAACTACGCGCTGTATCCGCACATGAGCGTGTACGACAACATGGCCTATGGACTGAAGATCGCCAAGGTGAGCAAGGCCGACATCGAGACGCGGGTGCAGAAGGCGGCGAAGATTCTGGAGTTGTCGCAACTGCTGCAACGCAAGCCGCGCGAGCTCTCCGGTGGCCAGCGACAGCGCGTGGCGATGGGCCGCGCCATCGTGCGCCAGCCGGCGGTCTATCTGTTCGACGAGCCGCTGTCCAATCTCGACGCCAAATTGCGCGCGCAGACGCGGCTTGAGATCCAGAAACTGCACGCCGAGCTCGGCACCACGTCGCTGTTCGTCACCCACGACCAGGTCGAAGCGATGACGCTGGCGCAGCGCATGATCGTCATGAACGCCGGCCGCATGGAGCAGATCGGCACGCCCGAGGAGGTCTATCAACGCCCGGCGACGACATTCGTCGCCAGCTTCATCGGCAGCCCGCCGATGAACCTGATGGAAGGCCAGGCAGAGGGATCGACCTTCACCGTCGGCGGCACAACGCTGCAGTTGCCCGCCGCAGCGCCCCGCAACGGCGCGCTGCTGCTCGGCGTGCGTCCCGAGCATGCGGACCCGGCACAAAGCGGCTGGTCGCTGAAAGTGGACGTGGTGGAAATGCTCGGCGCCGAGCGGCTCGTCTACTGCAAGCTCGGCGAAAGTTCGTTCACCGTGCGCCTCGATGCGACGCTGCCTGCGCCCATCGTCGGCAGCGTGCTCACCGTGGCCGTCGAGGCCAAGCATCTGCATTGGTTCGATCCGCAGACCCGGCAACGCGTGTCATGACGACCCCTCGCTCGCCGCGCTCGCACTGCCTCGAGGGGAGGCTCAGGCCGACGCTTGGGAGCGGCCCGGCGCTGGCCTGCGCATGAAGCCTTCGCCCTGGCCGCTCTGGATCGCCCACCGCGGCGCCGGCAAGCTCGCACCGGAGAACACTTTGGCTGCGTTGCGCTTCGGCGCCCAATTCGGCTACAGCGGCTTCGAGTGCGACGTGAAGCTCTCAGCCGATGGCGTGCCCTTCCTGCTGCACGACGCGACGCTCGACCGAACGAGCAACGCGCAGGGCGTGGCGGGCGATAAGCCGTGGGCTGAGTTGTCGCGCGTCGATGCCGGTTCGTGGCACAGCCGCGCTTTTGCCGGCGAGCCGATTCCGACGCTCGGCAACATCGCCGCGTTCTGCCACGCCAGCGACCACGCACTGAACATCGAGATCAAGCCGACGCCGGGCACCGATCGCCGCACCGGCGAGGTCGTCGCGCGAGAGGCCGAGCGCCTGTGGCGTGGCCACGCGCTGCCCCCGCTGCTGAGTTCCTTCGAAGCCGGCGCGCTCGAAGGTGCGCGCGCCGCAGCGCCGCAACTGCCGCGCGCGCTGCTGATCGACACGCTCTACGACGGCTGGTTCGATCTCGCGCAGCGGCTCGGCTGCGTGGCCGTGGTGGCGAACTACCGTCTGTTCAGCGCCGAGATGGTGACGCGCCTGCACGCCGCAGAGCAATGGGCGCTGTGCTACACGGTCAACGACGAATCAGCCGCGCGCGCTTTGATCGGCATGGGCCTGGATGGCCTGATCACCGACGCGGTCGACCGGTTCTCGCCGCACGGTGGTCGGTCGGTCGGGCGGCCCGGCGTCTGACCCTTCGCCCATCGGCTGCACCGACACCGCAGCCTCGGCGCCGAGCGCGTCTTCATCGTTGTCCGGCGCCGGCAGCTCGCGCGCGTCGCGCAGCATCGACCAGCGCCACGCCACCGACGCCGCGAGCAACGTCACGGCGCCGGCGAAGACGAGCGATGCGCGCAGGCTCACATGCTCGCCGAGCGCGCCGCCGATCAAGGCGCCTGGCCCGGCCGGCAACAACGTCAACCAGCGCATCGTGCTCGTCATGCGGCCGAGCAGCGGCGCCGGCGTGACGGCCTGGCGCAACGCCAGGAAGTTGATGAAGCCGAGCACGGCGCCGAAGCCGAACAGGAACAGCATCAGCGCGAACATGAAACGGCCCCAGGCGTTGGCCGGCGCGGCGGCGAGCAGCAGCCAGCCTGCGCCGCAGATGGCGATGCCGAGCAGCAAACATGGCCCCGGGCCGATGCGCGACGAGATGCGGTGACCCATCGTGCTGGCCAGCACGGTTCCGGCGCCGAGACCGACGAAGGACAGACCGATCTGCGATTCGGACAGGCCGAGCGTGCGTGTCGCGAACAGGATCTGGACGACGATCGCCGCGTGATGGCACATCTGCCAGACGCCGACGGTGCAGGCCATCGTCACCAGCAGCGGCGTGCCGCGCACGAAGCGGATGCCGGTCTTGAGATCACGCCAGAAGTGCACGTTTTTCGACGGCGTCAACACCTCCTGCACGCGCACGCCGCGCAGGATCAGCACCGAAGCGATCAGCATCAGCGCATCGAGCAGCAGGGCCACGGGCGCGCCGACGGCCTTGATCAGCGCGCCGGCAAAACCGGGGCCAGCCACCTCCGCCCCGGAGCTCGCCAGCGCGTTGCGCGCATGCGCCTCGACCAGACGGTCGCGCGACACCACCTGCGTCAGCACGATCTGCGCCGCCGAGCCGGCGACCACGTAGACGCAGCCCATGACGAAGGCGATGATGTACATCCACGGCATCGCCAGCCAGCCCAGGTAGTACGCCGCCGGCACGGTGAGCACGATGACCGACAGGCCGAGCTCGCCGGCCACGTACACCGGCAGCTTGCGCACGCGGTCGAGCCACACGCCCGAGGGCAGCGACAACAGCACGAAGGGCGCGATCTCCATCGCCACCAGCAGGCCCATCTGTGTCGGCGTGGCGTGCAGCAGCACGACGGCGGTGAGCGGCAGCGCCAGCATCGTCACCTGGCCGCCGAGCGACGAGATCAGGATCGACGTCCACAGGCGGCGGTAGGCGATGTCGCGCAGCAGATCGTTCGCGGGCAGCGCGAAGCGCCGCCGCAGGACGGGCCACCAACGCGAGGGCAGAACGAGTGACAACATGGTGACGGACAAAACAGTTCGGGCCTGACGCTGATCGCTCAGCGCAGGCCCGACGGGATGCTGGAGCGAGAAAACTAGGCGATGCGCGCGCCGACGGCGAACAAGCGGCGCAGTCGTCGTGGGTTCGGGATGTCGTGGGTGGTGGTCATCGGGAGGTCTCGCTGAAGTCCAGGCAATGTAGCAGCGGCGCTCGCCGCTGCACAACCCTAACTTCGATAGTCGGCATTGATGGTGACGTAGTCGTGCGACAGGTCACAGGTCCACACGGTCGCATGCGCCGGGCCGCGGTGCAGATCGACGCGGATCGTGATCTCGCTTTGCTTCATCACGCGCTGGCCGTCGGCTTCCTGATACGCCGGATGCCGGCCGCCGGCGACGACGACGTGCACGTCGTCGAGGAACATGTCGATCAAGCCCTGGTCCAAGTCGTCGATGCCGGCGTAGCCGACCGCGGCCAGGATGCGGCCCAGGTTCGGGTCGCTGGCGAAGAAGGCCGTCTTCACCAGCGGCGAATGCGCGATCGCGTAGGCGGCCAGGCGGCATTCTTCTTTCGTCCGCCCGCCGTCGACGCGCACGCTGATGAACTTGGTCGCGCCCTCGCCGTCGCGCACCATCGCCTGCGCGAGCGTGCGCGCGACGCCGAACACCCCATCGCGCAGCAGCGCGCC
>JANNJX010000188.1:0-6358 GCA_031396005.1 Burkholderiales bacterium | reverse complement strand
TGCGCGCTGCTGCTGGCGGCCATCAGTTGCGGCGTCACGCTGCTGCTGGCCTACCTGTCGATCTACGGTTTCACCAGCGCCGGCTTTCCGGCCTATACGCGCACGGTCGGGCATGTCTTCAGCCCCGGCGTCACGCTCGTCTTCGGCCTCAAGATCGGCGCGATGGCGCTGGCCGTGGCGCTGCTGCCGCTGGCCTCGGTGCTGATCGCGCCGGCGCGGCCGGGCGAGCTCACCAGCGCCGAGCTGAAGGGGTTGGTGCGCATGTTCTTCGTCATCCTGCTGATCGAAGCCGCCTCCTTGGTCGGCAATTACTACTGAAGACGATGGCCGACGACCCACCGATCGCCGTACCCGTTCGCCATCTCGAACTCAAGGCCGCGCTGCTGCTGGCGCTGCTCGTTGCGCTGGTCGCCGGTACGGCGCTGTTTCTGATGTACGCGCGCGGCGTCTTCGAGCAGACGCAGCGCCTGGTGCTGCTGGTTGATGATTCCGAAGGCGTGCGCGTCGGCACGGACCTGACGTTCTCAGGCTTTCCGATCGGCCGGGTGCGCCGCGTCGAGCTTTCGCCCGCGGGCGAGGCGCGCATCCTGATCGACGTGCCGGTCGAAGACGCACGCTGGCTGCGCACGTCGAGCATGTTCACCCTGGTGCGCAGCCTCGTCGGTGGCGCCACGCTGCGCGCCTACAGCGGCGTGCTCACCGACCCGCCGCTGCCCGACGGCGCCGAGCGCAAGGTGCTCGTCGGCGACACCGCCGCCGAGCTGCCGATCCTGGTGGCGGCGGCGCGCGAGTTGATCGGCAACCTGAACCGCCTGACGGCGCAGGACTCGTCGCTCGCGGCCAGCCTCGACAACGTGAAGACGCTGACCGAGAAGTTGAATGGCCCGCAAGGCGCGCTGGGCGCGCTGGTCGGCAACGACATCGAGCCGAAGAAGATCGCGGCGGCACTCGACCGCGTGAACACCTTGCTGGCGCGCCTGGACGGCATGGCGGCGAAGGCCGATGCGCAGGTGCTCGGCCCCGACGGCCTGGTGGCCGGCAGCCGCACCACGGTGACGCAGCTGAACGCGGTGCTCGCCGACGCGCGCGGCACGCTGAAGAAGGTCGATGCGGTGCTGGCCGAAGCGCAAGCAGTGGCCGGCAATGTGCGCGAAGCCACCACGGACTTGGGCGCGCTGCGCGGCGAAGTCGATGCAACGGTGCGCAAGGTCGAGTCGCTGGTCGACGAGGTGAACCGGAAGTGGCCGTTTGCTCGGGACAGCGAGTTGAAACTGAAATGAAGGCCGTGACGCTCTTGCTCGCATCGCTGCTCGGCGCTTGTGCGAGCGGCCCCACGCCGCCGGCATGGCAGGCCGATGCAAAGGGCGCGCTCGATCGTTCGACAAGCGCGTATCTCGCAGGCGAGACCAAAGCCAGCGACGCCGAGATGGAGCGTGCACGCAGCACCCTGGCCAGCACCGGCCGCGCCGATTTGTTGGCGCGTGCCGAGCTGATGCGCTGCGCAGCGCGCGTCGCCAGCCTGGTGTTCGGGCCCTGCGACCGCTTCGAAGCGCTGCGCGCCGACGCGCCGGCCGCCGAGCGCGCGTATGCCGACCATCTGGCCGCACGCCCGCTTGCGCGCGAAGACATCGCGCGATTGCCGGCTGCACAGCAAGCGGCTGCCGGTGGCGAAGCGTCGCTCGCCAGCGTGCAGTCAATCGCGGACCCGCAGGCGCGCTTGATCGCCGTGGCCGTGCTGTTCCAGGCCGGCAAGGCGAGCCCGCCGATGATCGACATGGCGACGGAAACCGCGTCATCGCAAGGCTGGCGGCGGCCGCTGCTGGCGTGGTTGAAGGTGCAGGCGTTGCGCGCGGAGAAGGCGGGTGATGCGGCAGAGACGCAGCGCCTGCAGCGGCGCATCGCGCTGGTTGAACAGCCGCGCTAGGCGGCGCGCAACGCGATCACGCGCGAGCGCAACTGCCCGCAGCCGGCATCCACATCCTGTCCGGCCGATTGCCGCAGGCGCGTCAGCACGCCGCGCTGGTTGAGCAGGCGAAAGATCGCCGTGCAGCGCTCTGCGGTCGGCCGTTCGAAGTTGAAGCCTTCGACACGGTTGTACGGAATCATGTTCAGGATCGCGTACTTGCCTTTGAGCAGCGACACGAGGCCTTCGATCTCGTCGTCGCCGTCGTTGACGCCGGCCAGCAGCGTCCACTGGTACTGGATCGGGTAGCCGGTGGCGCGCGCGTACTGTTCAGCGCGCTCGATCAGCTCTGCGACCGTGATGCGCGGCGCGCGCGGCAGCAGCTGCCCACGGCGCGCATCGTTCGTCGTGTGCAGCGACAGCGCGAGGGCAGGCTTCACAGTGCCTTGCGGCAGGCGCTCGAACACGCGCGCATCACCGACCGTGGAGAACACCAGGCTCTTGTGCCCGATGCCGCCCTCGTTGCCGAGCAACTCGATGGCGTCCATCACGTTGTCGAGGTTGTGCGCCGGCTCGCCCATGCCCATGAAGACGACCTTGTGAACCGCGCGCTGCTGCCGCGCCAGCGCGACCTGCGCGACGATCTCGGCGCTGCCGAGCTGGCGCACGAGGCCCATCGTGCCGGTCATGCAAAAGGTGCAGCCGACCGCGCAGCCGACTTGCGTCGACACGCACAAGCCTTCGCCGCGCGGCAGGCGCACCGCCTCCACCGTCTGCCCGTCGTGCAGCGCGATCAGCAGGCGCGCCGAGCCGTCGGCGGCGGGATGTTCGGTGTGCAGTTGCGCCAGCGACGCGAGCTCGTCGGTCAGCGCCGGCAATGCGTCGCGCAGCGCTTGCGGCAGGTAGTTGTCGATGCGCCGCCGGCCGCTGTCTTGCGGTCTGTTCTGCGCCCAGCGCCGCAACACATGCTGCTCGTGCGCGGGGTTAGCGCCGAGAGCACGCAGGTGGTGGCGGAGATCGTGGATGCGCATGGGCTGCCGGCGAGTATCGCGTCTCGCTCGGGCTTCCGCGCTCAGGTCAGGCTCGCAGTCGTGTGCCTGCGCTGCTCGGAGCCGTGACATTCGGTAGGAGCGGCGACCGAAGGCACGCGAAGCATCCCGTAAGGCGTCCGCTCGCAGAGGGGCCAGCTAGCCGTCATTTGCAAGCGGGATGATGATTGGTCTGCTGCCGTGAAGGCCAGTGCCTGTGCTCACGGTTTCGTTTGGCTCCGTGAAAGGACCGATCTTGTGCTCTAGGAGCTGACGGTTGGCCTTCTTAAGTATTCTTGAGATTGGCGGACGGAAGATCCGAACGAAGTCGCGGTTGAACCAATCAGGAGCTGGCTCTGTACGGCCAAGAAGTGCAGGCTTCCAAAGCGGGTTCTCCGCGACGACTCGCGACATAAGCTTGTCAAAGTCGGCTGCGAATGCACGAGAAGAAGCGAACTCGGTGGCAACCTCCTTCAGCTCGGCCACGACCTGCATAGCAGGAAAGAGGACATCCGCGTTCTCGAACGCTGGAGGTTGGGGGACGAGATCCGCTACCAAGCAGCCTCCATAGCTTGTGACGAACTCTCGCCAAACGGCCTCAATGTCCAACGGATCATGGGGACCCACGTCCCAGAAGCCTGGAATCGACGGCATGTCAGACGATGGTGAGGTGCTGCGGCTTGGCGCCGTGAACCGCGTCGAGTGTGATCGCGCGATCGAGTGTCACGAGCGTGCCGCCGTGGCGGACCGCCAGCGCCAGCAAATAGGCATCGGTGATCTGGTTGTGGCCATGGATGCGATCGAAGTTGAACAACGTGTCGTCGGTGACCGAGACATCGTCGGCCCAAAACTCATGGTCCAACGTGTCGCAGGCCCTCTGGAGCTGTTGCCGAACGCGCGTCATGCCCAGTGGGCCGCGGTTGGCATAGCCGGGCAGGTTGAGAACGCGGACGACTCCGTTTTCAATCAAGGGGCAGGTAGCGAATTTGGCGCGCGGCCGTTCGATCAGTTGATTGGCCTCGGCAGAAAACTCGTGGTCATCGTCGAACAGGGCTACCCACAGGTTGACGTCGAGCAACAGCCGGGCCATCAGATGCCTTCGCGCTCCATCAGCTCACGCACATGCGCGGCCGTGATGATTTCGCCGCGCGCCGGCAGCAGTGCAAAGCGGCCGCGCAGCTTGGCGCGGGGCGCCGTCTCGGCCGGACGCTGCGCGCCTTGGCGCACGAGTCGTGAGACGGCCTCGCCGAGCGAGAGTTTTTCGCGGCTGGCGTAGCGCTTGGCCACGAGCAGGGCGTCGTCTTCGAGGTTGAGGGTGGTGCGCATGCGACGCATCGTAGCATCACGGGCGCATCAGCGCATCAAAAGTGGCTTTTTCGAAGGAGCTCAATAAAAGTCCCTTGAACTCGTCGCCACCGCCCCCAGCCACGGCGTCATGTCCACCAGCCGCCGCGCGATCAGGTGCGTCGTGCCGTCCTTGCTCTGCCACTGGCCCGCCACGGCGAGCAGGCGCGAGCGCAGCAGGGCCGGGCGCTGGCGCTCGCGCACGTGGCGCCAGACGATGATGTTGACGCTGCCGGTCTCATCCTCGAGGGTGACGAAGATGACGCCCTTGGCGGTCTCGGGTTGCTGGCGCATGGTGACGATGCCGCAGGCCCAGGCGCTGGTGCCGTCTTTCAACTGCGCGAGTTGTTCGGCGCTGCGCCAGCCGCGGCGGGCGATGCGCTCTCTGAGCAGCGCGAGCGGATGGCGGCGCAGCGTCAGGCCGGTGGCGGCGTAGTCGAGCGCGATGGCTTCGCCTTCGGGGGCTTCGAAGAGGTCGGGTTGTTCGTTGGCGCGCTCGATGATCGGCGCATCGGCGAGCAGCGATTTTTCGGCGCGGCCCTGGCCGGCCGCGCTCCAGAGTTGGCGGCGGCGATGGCCGGCGAGTGATTGCAGCGCGTCGGCGTGGGCGAGGGTTTGCAAGTCGCGTGCGTCGAGCTGCGCTCGGCGGGCCAGGTCATCGACGCTGGCGAAGGTGCTGGTGCGGCGCGCGCTCGTCACACGCTCGGCGCTGGCTTGCGCAAAGCCGCTGACCATGCGCAGGCCGAGGCGGACTGCGGGTTGCGTGCGGCATGCGGGCCCTTCGACAGGCTCAGGGCGAACGGGGGTAGGGGCATGCGGATGCTCCAGCGTGCAATCCCAATCACTGTCGCTCACATCCACCGGCCGCACCTCGACGCCGTGCCGCTTCGCGTCCTGCACCAGTTGCGATGGCGCATAGAAGCCCATCGGCTGCGAGTTCAGCAGCGCAGCGACGAAGATCGCCGGCTCGTGGCATTTGAGCCATGCACTGACGTATGCCAGCAGCGCAAAGCTGTAGGCGTGGCTTTCCGGGAAGCCGTATTCGCCGAAGCCGCAGATCTGTTTGAAGATGCTGTCGGCAAACGCGGCGTCGTAGCCGCGCGCGGCCATGCCGTCCTTGATGCGCGTCTCGAACTTGTCGACATGGCCGTCGCGCCGCCACGCCGCCATCGCGCGCCGCAGTTGATCCGCCTCGCCCGGCGTGAAGCCGGCGGCGATGCTGCAGATCTGCATCACCTGCTCCTGAAAAATCGGCACGCCGAGCGTGCGGCCGAGCGCGGCGTCGAGTGCGGGGTACTTCGACGGCGGCAGCGCGTTGGCCTTGAGTTGTTCGCGCCGCTTCAGGTACGGATGCACCATGCCGCCTTGAATGGGGCCCGGGCGCACGATCGCGACCTCGATCACCAGGTCGTACAGGCAGCGCGGTTTCAGCCGCGGCAGCATGCTCATCTGGGCGCGGCTTTCGATCTGGAACGTGCCGACGGTGTCGGCGTTGCAGACCATGTCGTAGGTGGCCTTGTCTTCGCGCGGGATGTCCTGCATGCGCCACGGCCGGCCGTGCCACAAGGCCATGAAGGCCAGCGCGCGGCGGATGCACGACAGCATGCCGAGCGCGAGCACATCGACTTTCAGCAGGCCCAACGATTCGAGATCGTCCTTGTCCCACTGGATGACGCGTCGGTCTTTCATCGCAGCGTTTTCGATCGGCACCAGCCGCGAGATCTGGTCGCGTGCGATGACGAAGCCGCCGACATGCTGCGACAGATGGCGCGGGAAGCCGTGGATCTCCTGCACGATCGACATCCACTGCTGCACCACTCTCGAGTCCGGATCGAGTCCGGCTTCGATCAAGCCTCGATGCAGTCGCTGCGGATCGTCGAACCAGTGCACCGAGCGCGCCACCGCGTCGATCGGCCCGCCCGGGTTGTCGTCCAGGCCCAGGGCCTTGCCGACATCGCGCACCGAGCCGCGCGTGCGGTAGGTGGACAGGGCCGCGGCCAGCGCGCAGCGGCCGATGCCGTACTTGCCGTAGATGTACTGAATGACCTCCTCGCGCCGCTCGTGCTCGAAGTCGACATCGATG
>JANNJX010000186.1:0-3505 GCA_031396005.1 Burkholderiales bacterium | reverse complement strand
CGTCGGCGAGTCGTTGAAGAAGCTCTACCCGGCGGGCGATCAACTCGGCGGCGCCTTGTCGGCCGCCGCGGCGCAGACGGTGCAGTCCGGCGGCGCCCCGGCGCCGATGCTGGCGATGGAAGTCGCCACCGCCGTGCTGTTCCTCGAAGCCTCGCTCGAAGACGGCGACTTCGACCATCCGGCGCAGGCCGAGCGCGTGCAGCGCTTGGCCGCGCGCATCCACAAGGTCAGCCACGGCGCACAGCCCGAGCCGCTCGACGCGTGGATGGAAGAGTTGTACCGCCGCGTCTCCGACCGGCAGACGATGGGCAGCGTCGTCCAGGAGCTGAAGGGCTCGCTGGGTGAGGCCGAGAAGGCTATTGACCTGTACTTCCGCGAGCCGGCCAAGGCCGACCTGCTGCACCCGGTGCCGAGCCAGCTCAACTCGATGCGCGGCGTGTTCTCGGTGCTCGGCCTCGAGCAGGCGTCGCAGGCCGTGGTGCGCATGCGCGACGACGTCGAGGCGCTCGCCGCCGCGGCCAAGGACGAGAAGACGCCCGACGCTGCACTCGCCGAACGGCTGGCGACCAACCTCGGTGCGCTCGGTTTCCTGATCGACATGCTCAACGTGCAGCCGGCGATGGCCAAGGCGCTTTTCGCCTTCGACGCCAAGGCCGGGCAGTTGCGCGCGGTCGTGGGTACACGCGGCCGGACGCGCATCTCCGCCTTCGGCGCCTTCGACACCCAACCGGCGCCGCTGACGCCGGTGGAGCCGCGGCTGATCGAGCAGGCGCAGTCGCTGGCGCAGGCGGCCGGGCACCCGGAGGTGCCGCTGGTCGAAGTGCGTCACGAACTCGACCGCCTGTCGCAAGAAGCGATGGTCGCCGACCAGCCGGTGTTGGCCGAGACGATGCAGCAGGTCAAGAGTGCCTTCGAAGTCGCCATCAACGACGACGAGCGTCGCGCCGTGCGCGAAGAGCTGGCGCAGGCGATGACCGAGTTCGTGAACAGCACGACCGCGGCTTCGCTCGACGAATTGCCGGTGCTGTCGCGTCCGTTGCCGTTGCTGCCGTCGGCGCCGACGCCGGCCGGCCAGACCGGGCTCGAAGGCGACGTCGAAATGCGCGAGATTTTCCTCGAGGAAGCGCGCGAGGTCATCGGCAATGCCGGCGCCGCGCTGGCCGCGCTGGTCGACGACGCCAACGATGTCGGTGAGCTGACCACCGTGCGCCGCGCCTTCCACACCTTGAAGGGCAGCGCCCGCATGGTCGGCCTGACCGAGTTCGGCGAAGCAGGCTGGTGTTGCGAGCAGCTCTACAACGCGCGCCTGGCCGAGCAGCAGGGCGCCGACGCGACGCTGATCGCTCTGTCGTCCGACGTGCTGGCCTACATGAGCGACTGGGTCGATGCCATTGCCGCCGGCCGCGCGGCCGGCCACAGCCCGGCCGACGTGGCCGCGGCGATCGAACGCTGGCGCGCCAGTGGCAGCCACGGCACGCTGGCGCGGCCCAGCGCCGCGCGCGCGCCCGCCAAGCCATCGACCGACATGGGCGCCGTTTCGCGCCCGATGGCGCTCGAAGGCCTGCTGCCCGACGAGCTCGCCGACCAGATCGAATTGATTCCCGCCGGCGCTGCCAGTGTGCAGCCGCTGGACCAGTTGCTGGTGGCCGAAACGCCGGTCAGCTTCGAGCTCGATCTGGGCGAAGCGGCGCACATCGAAGTCGGCGGTCGCGATGCGATGCAATCGCTGGCCTCGCCGGAACGCGAAGTCGGAGCACCGTCGCCGGACGTGGTCTCGGCGCTGATGGCGCTCGAGTTCCAGGCCTCGACGCTCGACGCGCCGGCGCAGGAAGCACAGCCGTCCGACGCGTTCGCAGCTGCCGGCCCGATGCACTTCGACGCGCCGGCGCTTCCCGCGCTGCCGGCCGAGCCCGCGTACCGCATGATCGGCACGCTGCGCGTCGGCATCCCGCTGTTCAACATCTTCTTGAACGAGGCCGACGAGCAATCGCGCCGCTTGGGCGTCGAGCTGGCCGAGTGGTCGCATGAGTTCAGCCAGCGCCCCGTCGGCGACACGGCGATCGCGCTGGCCCATTCGCTGGCTGGCAACTCCGCCACCGTCGGTTTCACCGACCTGTCGCATCTGGCGCGCCTGCTCGAACACGCTCTGATGCGCTCCAACGCCATCGGCGAGGGCGATGCGCATGAGGCGCAACTGTTCAACGACAGCGCCGACGAGCTCGGTCGCCTGCTGCACCAGTTCGCCGCCGGCTTCCTCAAGTCGCCGACGCCGGCACTGATCGAGCGCTTGGTCGATCACGAGCGCGTGGCCGCCGTACGCATGCGCGCAGTGGCCGAGCGCGCGCCGCTGGCCGACGCGGCCGATGTCATCGAAGCGCCGCAAGCGCTGCTGGAGCCGCTGCCCGACGTGCCGCCGGCCGCCCCGGTGGGGGCCGATGTCGCGGCGGTCGAACCGACCGTCCCCATCGCGCCGATCGCACCCTTGTCACCGTTGGCGCCGTTCGGCCGCGCCGAGTTCCACACGCTGACACCGCTCGACGCGTTGCCGGCTTCGACGGAGCGGCGCGCCGTCTCGCGCCCGAAGTCGTTCGACGGCAACGACGACATCGACGCGGTGGATGTGGTCGATGCCGAGCTGTTCCCGATCTTCCAGGAAGAAGCGGCCGAGCTGCTGCCCGAGTTGGCCTCTCGCATGCGCGACTGGGCGCACCAGCCCAGCAACGCCGCCGGGCCAACGGCCTGCATGCGCACGCTGCACACCTTGAAGGGCGGCGCCCGCCTGGCCGGCGCGATGCGCTTGGGTGAAATTGCGCACCGCCTGGAAACGGCGATCGAACACCTGACGCAGCGCCAGAACGTGTCTGCCGACGACGTCGAAGGCCTGTTCAACCAGGTCGATGCCCTGGGCAGCACCTTCGAGCGTCTGGTCGCCGGCCCGTCGGTGGACCTCGACCTGTCGATGCCCGCACCGGTGCCGACGCCGCCCGAGCCGCTGCCGATGCGGCCGATGCCGGTGATCGCGGCCAAAGCCAAGCCGGCGCCCGAGCGGCTGCCCGACCCGGCCTTCGAACCCGCAGCCGTTGCCGCGCCCGTTGCCGATGCGCCGCGCGCTTCATCGCCGCCGCCCGTGGTGGCTGCCAACGCCGCGCCGCTGCACTTGGCGCCGATCGACTGGCACCGCTTTGCACCGACCGCGGTGGCGTCCGCCGCTGCCGCCGTGGTCACGGCCAAGCCGGCCACCGCTGCGCTATCCACCGTGCGCGTGCGCGCGCCGCTGCTCGACCGCCTGGTCAACCACGCCGGCGAGGTCATGATCGCGCGCTCGCGCATCGAGTCGGAAGTCGGCACGATGAAGGGCTCGCTTGGCGACCTGACGGAAAACCTGGAGCGCCTGCGCTCGCACCTGCGCGACATCGAGCTGCAGGCCGAGACGCAGATCAGCTCGCGCATGGAAGCGGCCAAGGCCGTCGGCGCGAACTTCGATCCGCTGGAGATGGACCGCTTC
>JANNJX010000149.1:0-8188 GCA_031396005.1 Burkholderiales bacterium | reverse complement strand
GTGAATCTGCCATCGGCCACGCGCAGCGGGCTGTTCGTGATCGACCACGACAGCGGCGTCGCGACGCAGTTCAACACCGGTACAAACTTCGGCGATGGTCCGATGGGCGTGGCGATCGGCGCCGACGGCCATTACTACGTCGCCGAGCTCGGCGCGCGCGCAGTGATCCGCGTCGACAAGGCGAGCGGCGCCGAGTCCATCGTCTCGCAGGGTGGGCACTTCGTGAGCCCGAGCGGCATCGCGTTGTCGGCCGACGGCCACATCGTCGTCGTCGACCATGGCGCCGACGCGGTGATCCACGTCGACCCGGCCGACGGCCATCAGCATGTCTCGAGCTCGGGCAACCACCTGCAGGCTCCGGTCGACATCGCAGTCGACGTCGACAAGAAGTGGCTCGTCGTAGACCTGGTCGGCGACAAGCTGATCCGCATCGACCCCGCGAACGGAGCGCAAACCCTGCTCGCCCAAGGCGGCATGCTGGCCGGGATCCGCAGCGTCGCGGTGTTCGGCGTGTAAGCGCCAAACTCTGGAGCGGCGGCAGCACGCGCCTGGTGATGTCGCCGCTGGTGTTCGCACAGCGGCTGGCGGCACGTATGTCACGTGCCGCGGCCGAGCGCCCGATGCTGAGTGTCTGCATTGCGGCCTGGAGTCAAGGTCTGCGAGGCTTGCATAGGGTTGCGACGCGAGAACCAACGCGCCTTGCGCGGACACGGCTAGCAGTCTCCCTCGGTGCACTGCCCGAGGGCGCCGCTCCGTAGGTAGCGGTCATCCAAGATCGTCGAGGCCGTCGAGATCAAGGTCGAGGCGGTCACGAATGGCAGGTCCGGAGTCGGTTGCTGTATCTGCGTGCCGAGGAGGGCGGTAAGGCGTGGGCAAAAAGCGAACGCTCGAACTTCACTTGCGGCCATTACCGGGTGCTGGTGGAGGTCCGGTTTAGAGCAAGTCATTTGATGAGTTGGGCTCGGCTGCTCCGGCGCGTCTTTGCGCTTGATCTGGAGCACTGCCCGAACCGTGGCGGCGAGCTGAAGACCATCGCTGCGATCCTGGAGCAACCGGTGGTGATCGAGAAGATCCTCACGCACCTGGGGTTGCAGGACCGGGCACCGCCACGCGCAGCCGAGCGCGGTCAATTGCTGCAAGCTGCTTGACGATTCCGATCCATGACGTTTCAAGCGGCCCCCAAGGCGCGGGAGTATCCTGCAAGCGTGGGCAAGACAACGATGGGCCGCCTCGCGGGGCTGTTGATGCTGGTGCTGCTGCTGGCCGGCTGCGGCACGCGCTACGCGACCGTGCGCACCCCCCAAGGGCGAGGACCTGATGCTGCTCGGCCACGACCCGGTGGCCTACTTCACCGTCGGCAAGCCGGTGCGTGGCTACCCCGAGATCAAGGCCAGCCACAACGGCGTGACCTACTACTTCGCCAGTGAGGACAACCGCCGCGCCTTCGTCGCCCAGCCGGCCCGGTTCGCACCGCAGTACGGCGCGTTCTGCGCCGACGGCGCGGCCTATGGCGTCAAGCTCGGGTCCGACCCGACCGAATTCGCCATCCGCAACGGGCGCTTGTTCATCTTCGGCGATGTGGTCGGGCGCGAGTTCTGGCTCTTGCGTCCCGACTGGGACATCGAGAAGGGCGACCTGATGTGGCCCGAGACGGGTTCGCGCGGGCATGTGGCGCAGTCGCTCTACCGGCTGACGGTGCGCGTGCCTTGGTACAAGACCGGCCGCGAAATCATGGACGAGTGGCATGCCAAGAACCCGGGGCGCTCGATTGCATACGACCCGGGCGGCGTGTTCAAGAACCTGTTCCTCAAGTACCCCGGTTGGCGTGCACGCGAGGGATTTGGGCAGCCCGCGCTCGGCATCCCGGGCATCGACCCCTGCCCGCCAGCGTGCTCCGGCCAGGTGTCGCAGGGCTACACGCCGGCGCGCTGACTCACGCGTCCCCATTGGGCCTTGGTGAGGGCGCTCGAGCGGCTGCCGATGTCCGCGTGCAGGCTCGCGGCAGCCTCCTGGAAAATGAACTCCTCCGGACTCCAGTTCACGCCCAGACCGTCGGTGCGCGAGTCTTAGAGCGGGTGGGCCGGTAGCCTGGGCCGCCGGCATCGAGCCAGGCAAGGAACTCGGCCAGGCGACCAGCGCCTCGTCGATGGCTGACCTCCATCATTGAACGACAGCTTGCGGGTGCTGAAATCAGGACGACGCTGTTCTGCTCTGGGTCGAAAGCGCAGGTTGAGCGTCGGCTGCGCGGACACGTCCTGCGGCCTCGCTCTGTGCACGATGCGAGCGCGCTGCTCGGTAGCGGTCATCCGAGCCCGTTGAGGCAGGGGAAATCAACAACAGCGCAGGTGCGAACGACCGGTTCGCAGTCGGCCGAAAAGCTAGGTTGCGGAGGAGGGCGAGGGCGCGTGGGCAGAAAGCGACCGCTCGAACATCGCTCCCGGCAATGGAGCGGTCCTTGACCTAGGCCAACCAAGACGCGGCGCAAAGCTGTCATTCGCCGTCAAGCGAGCCGTGTCCGGGCGACGCTTGCAGCATCCGATCCAGTGGTGAGCACAATCCCATCCCGCCGACCATCAGCACGTGCCTGTAGATCATCGTCGTGGCCACATCCGAGTACCCCAGCAACTCCTGCACCGTGCGGATATCGCTGCCCCCTTCGGCCTGGTCCTGCAGCCACCAGACTCGCGCCGCTAGCAACTGTAAGCCGTCTCCAGACTGCGGAAGCAGCATCAGGTCTTTGCGGCCCTTGCCGTGACGCGACCGCACGCGTCCTCGCCACGCGCTGTCAATCGTCAAGCGCCTGATCCTAGGACACGCGCCTTCGCCAGGCGCGCCATCGGCCGGTGCGAGCACGCCCCGCGCGCAGCACGGCCGCGGGCAGCAGACGCTGTGGACTGACGACCTGGGCCTGGCGCCTTTGTCTTTGTATCTTTGGCAGTTCGTGGGCGGTCGCGCGGGCGTGACGACGCTGGGACTGGGCCGAGCACATCTTGGGGTGCGACATCGGCCCCCCCTATGTTGCGCGTATCGCATATGCCTGACACAGCACTCCGTTCACCATCGCCCAGTTCGCCGCTACATTTTAATCGGACGGCATCGATAGGGGAAAGACGGTGGCGGGCGACACTGCACGTGACGGGCCAAGACTCCGTTCTGCAACGACGGCACGGCGGCGCTTGCTTGTGATGCTGGGCGTGGCTGAGCTGCAGCACGCGTCGCGCAGGCTCTCGCCGCTCATGCAATGGCTGATCGGCCTGGCGCTGACGATGGCTGCATCGACGCTGATCGAGCGAACGAGTTTTCTCGACGGGTTCGAGGACGCGGTCGTGCGGGAAGTCGCCCGGCAGCGCACGCCGAAGGAGGAGATGGCCATCCCTCGTCCGGGCGAACTGCAGATCCAGCAGATCGAGATCAACGCGCAGGCCCGTGTGTCGACGCTCGAGCAGCGGGAAGGCGTCGGGGGGGTGATCGAACGCCTCGGCGGTGTCGCTCCCATCGGGCGTGGTGCGATGGCCGAAGTGATCGCCGCGCTGGCCGACCGTCTCCCGGCAGCAGGGCCCGCCACGGCGCCTGTCGTCGCGATCGACGTCGACCTCGCGCCGCTCGAACGCGGTGCGACGACCGAGCGCGAGCAGGAGCTGGTGCTTTTGGCCCTGGCGCGCCTGCGCAGCAAAGCCCACGTCATCGTTGTGGCTCTGCCACGCGCGGCAGGCGCGGCGGGCGGGCGCGAGGAACGCAACCGCTTCATGCGCCAGGCTCAATGCACCCGAGTCACCGGCGCCGACCCGCACGCTGCGGCGTGCCCGCAGGAAGGATGTGCGACCAATGCGCTGTTCTTTGCCTCACCGCGCCTGTTCCAGCAAGCCGACAGCTACCCGACGAGGTATCCCTTCGATCTGCAAGACCCAGGCGACATGGCGCGCGCCGGCACGGGTGCCTCCTTGCCGCCCTACTACCCTTCGCTCGGCACCCTGATCCACCAGCAGTTCAAGTATCGGTTCTCGCACGAGCGCGCGCCGGCGCGACAAGTGAACGAGGACGAGGCGAGGCGCCTTTCGTGGGCTCGCCAGGCGCTGACGGCCCTGTGCGAACAGGCTCATGCGCAGCAATCGGACGGCGAGCTGCTCGAGGATCGCATGGCGACCCCTGCCGCGCAGGAGATCGCCAAGGCCTACAAGGAGCGACGGTACAGCTGGCGGCTGCTCGACGACCCGAGCCTGCGGTTCACTTCGATCGAGAGTGTTGCCTCCATCGCATCGTCTCCGGGGCTCGGCGCTGCCCTGTCGCGCCCCGTGCTGTTGCTGGGCATCGACGGGGGCGTGTCATACGACAAGTTCGGCATCGCGGGCATCGCCGGCGTGTCGGCCCAGTCCGTGAGCGGTGCCGGCCTGCATGCGCTGCAGGCGCTGTCCATCGGCAAGGAGCCCAGCCCGCTGAGGCAAAAGGCCGCAGGCATCCTGGTCGACGTGGGACTGGGGGTGCTTTATTGGCTGGCATGGCGGCTGCTCTACAAGCCGGTGCTGCTTCCGCTGCGAGAGCGCATGCCCATCATCGGCGGCTGGCTCATCGTCGGCGTGCCGCTCGCACTGGGCGTCCTGCTTGCCTGGCTGTGCTTGAAGGTGGCGGCAATCGGCATGGAGATCGACCTGTGGATCAACCCGATCTACATCGTCGTCGGCCTGCTGCTGGGCATCTACGTCGACGCATGGCGCGACTCGGAGGCGGGAACGGAGGAAGAGCGCAAGCTGCGAGACCGGCTCCTCGGTCTGCCGGCGGCTCGCGACGCGCTGCGCAGCGGCTTCGGACAGCGCGTGGACACCTTGCGGTTCTCCGCCACGTCGGGCTACCCGACGGTCACCGGCATGGACGAGTTGCGCGTCCATGCCGAAGTGGTGAGGTCGCGGCTCGGTTCGGCGGCCCTAGCCGATGCCGTGCTGAGTGCCGTCGTGCGCGTGGTGGTCCTCGTGTCCGGGTGGTCGCTCATCGTCTGGGATCTGATCAAGGTGGGGAGTTCGTGATGAACCTTCAGTGGAGCCGCATCGCAGTTTTCTGGCCCGTGCTCACGGCCGCATCCGCGAGCCACGCGGTCGATTGCCACCTGGCCTGCGTGTCGCAGAAGGGCGACGCGCAGTGCCACCTGAACTCGCCGTCGGGTCCGGTGCCGGCGATCGGTCGGAACGCTTTCAAGTCGGTGGCCGACTGCCAGCTGCTGACGGTGGGAAAGCAGTCCGGGGATGGGCGAGTCGAGTTGCGCTATCACCACAAGGCGCGCTGGTTCTCACCGTCGGAGGGCGTCAACGAAGGACCGCTGCAGAAGGTGTTCGACAAGTACCCGCCCGACAGCTGCAGCGTGCCTTCGCCGCGTTGCATTCAATCCCGCATGAACGGCATGGTTGCCTCCATTGGCGGCCACGGCATCGACGACAAGGCCAGCAAGCCGGGGGGCGAGGGCAATCCGTGCCTCATCGGCCTGCCTTGCGGCGTGGTGCTGCCGCCGTCCGAAGTGTGGAGTTTTCGTCTGGCCGATGCCGGCGTCTCGGGCACCTGGACCGTGAAGCTCGCGCGCGGCGTGCCGCCACCCGGCTTGCCCGCAGAGGTGTCCACCTACGTCGACAGCGGCGTGGCGCGCGTGGCAGGCGCCTGGTTCGCCCCGGGCACGCAGTACGTGTACCGCTTCGTCGACGACGCGGGGCGGGTGTCGTCGACGGGCGAATTCTCGGTCGCCTCGCGCGCTACGCACGAGACCCTGCGCAAGCTGATGCAGCGGCGCGTTGCCCAGGGCCTGCCCGAAGGCATGGCCTGGCCGGACACCCTGGTGGCCAACAACCACGAGTGGGATGCTCTCCAACTGTCATTAATCCCTCAGGAGTCGCGATGATGAAACGGTCGCTTTTTTCCACGCTGGTCGGGCTGGCCTGCTTGGTGAGCGCAATGCCGAGTCAGGCGCAGTTCGGCGACCTGCTCAAGCGTATCGTTCCGGGTGCGGGTCAGGCCTCGGCACCGGCCCCAAGCGACGCGGGCGTCCCAGCGGCGCGCGGCACGCCGAGCGCCGCCTTGGCGGACGGCTCGCAGGGCGTCGCGCCGCTCAAGGGGGTCCAACTCGAACTGCCGCCCGACCGCCAGTGCACCCGTCCGCAGGAACGCTTCAACATCGCAGAGAAGCTGGTCGAGTACGGCGGCGCCGAGGCGAGCCTCCGCCTCGAACGGCTGATCGCATCGGACTACAAGCTGAGTGATCTCTCGCCGCAGGATCGGCAGATGCTCCAGTACATCGCGCGCACGACGATCTGGGTTCCGGTGGAGGTGGAAAGCGCGCTGGGCAAGGCCTACGACATCGTGTCCAGCGGCACCGGCGAGTCGCTCACCGAGGCCGACGAGATGCGCAAGCAGGACGTGCAGAAGCGCCTGGACCTCCTCCTCGGCGCGGTCACCGACTTCCCAGGGAGCGTCAAGCTGGTCTACGGCGCCAAGCTGGCCGACGGCGCGGCCGCAAAGTTCGGCGGCGTCATCCTGGTGTCGAAGCGCTTCCTGGAGGCGATGGCGGAGAAGCCTGCTGGTGCCGACTTCGTGCTCGCGCACGAGGTGTCCCACGTGTACAAGCGCCATGCGATCAAGCACATGCAGTTCACGCTGATCTCGACCGACGAGGGCTGGGAACTGGCCAAGAAGCTGCTGGCGCGCGGCATGCGCGGCACGCAGACAAACCTGATCCAGGACGGGTTGTTCATGGTCACGACAACTCCCAAGCTCATCGAGTTCGTCCGCGGCCTGCAGCTGAAGTTCTCCTCCGAGCAGGAACTCGAGGCCGATGCTTGCTCCGTGGTATGGATGCGTGCGCGCAACATTGACCCGTCCCCTGCATGGGACGAGTTCGAGACTGCGTTCGCTGTGTCTAATGCGGCACCGACGTCGTACGGAACGTCGCACCCGCCGACGGCGACCCGAAAGGCCAACGTCAAGGCCAAAGTTGCCGGGGCGACGCCCCAACCGGCACAAGGTAAGCTCGAGAAGCCGCCGCCCAAAACGGCGCCGCTCGGCAATGCGTCGCCGAAGAAGACGAGCGGTTCTTGAACGCGGACCACCGACGGCTTCAGTCTGCATGCTGCGGTACGGGTTGAGACAAGCGACCGCAGGGGAGCAAAACATGCCGATGCGCTTGGCGCGGCTCGCAGTCGACGCGCGACCGGTCCGATTGTGCCTGCCTCATCCCAACGGGACCAGAACGTGAAGGGAGTGATGCCGCTGCAAATGCGAGAGAACAGGAAACGCATCCTGTCCATTGATGGCGGCGGCCTGCGCTGCTTGTTCGCCATCTCTGTGCTGGCCGAACTTGAGCAGCGGCTTGCAGCCGAGGCGGGCTCGCCCGACTTCCGGCTGTGCCAGCACTTCGACCTGGTGGCTGGCACCAGCGGTGGGGCATTGATCGCCGCGGCAATCGCCCTGGGGCAGTCGATGGCCGAGACGCAGGCCTTTGTACTGGAGAGCACGCCATATCTGTTCAAGCCGGCCCGGCCACACCGGCTGTGGATCGGCAAGTTTGACCGTTCCGAGAAGGCAGATCGGCTCAAGGCTTTCCTGGGTGCGGATCGCACTCTCGGCTCGGCCGACTTGAAGACGCTGTTGCTGATGGTGCTGCACAACATCACTACGGACGCGGCGTGGGTGGTGTCCAACGCGCCGGCATCGCCCTACAACTGCCGTTCGCGCGACGACTGCAACCTCGACCTGCCGCTGTGGCAAGTGGCACGCGCGAGCGCCGCGGCGCCGACCTTCTATCCCGCCGAGCGGATCCGCCTGGGGCGCAACACGGCGCGCGAGTATGTGTTCGTCGACGGCGGCATGACGGGCTACAACAACCCGTCGTTCATGGCTTTCCTCTACGTGTACGTGTTGCACGCCTTCCAGAAGAAGACCCGGGCCACCAGCAAGCAAGACAGCGAGATTGCGAAGAGCAGATACACGGAACTGATGCGAGGACGCAGATGAAGAAGCGCAGCAACACCTACGCCAGCGTCTGGGACGCACTGGCCGACACGCCGGAGCAGGCGGCGAACCTGCAGGCGAGGGCGGATTTGATGCGCCAGATTGCTGAGCTGATCCAAGGCGAGGGCTGGAAGCAGGTCGAGGCGGCCGAGCGTTGCGGGGTTACCCAACCGCGCATCAACGATCTGCTGCGCGGGCGCGTGTC
>JANNJX010000125.1:0-4296 GCA_031396005.1 Burkholderiales bacterium | reverse complement strand
CTCTCGGCTCGTTTTGTCTGGTGGGTTGAATCCTGCCAACGTGATCGATGGGGTGCTGCGCGTCCGGCCGTTTGCCGTTGACGTGAGCTCCGGCGTGGAAGCGGGCGAGAAAGGCGTCAAGGACGCCGCGTTGATGCGCCGCTTCTGCGAAGCCGTCCGCGAAGCCGATGCAAGGCTCGCCGACCTCGCGACCTGAATCGAGAAAAGGAACACATGCTGAACGACCAACAGCCCGCTTATCACCAACCTGATGAGCGCGGGCATTTCGGGCCGTACGGCGGCACCTTCGTCGCCGAGACGCTGATCCACGCGCTCGACGAATTGAAAGCCGCTTACGAGCATTACCGGCGCGACCCCGAGTTCGTGGCCGAATTCAACAGCGAGCTGAAGCATTTCGTCGGCCGGCCGAGCCCGGTCTATCACGCGGCGCGAATGAGTCGCGAGATCGGCGGCGCGCAGATTCATCTCAAGCGCGAAGACCTGAACCACACCGGCGCGCACAAAGTCAACAACACGATCGGCCAGGCGCTGCTGGCGCGGCGCATGGGCAAGCCGCGCGTGATCGCCGAGACCGGCGCCGGCCAGCACGGCGTGGCCACCGCGACCGTGGCCGCGCGCTACGGCATGGAGTGCGTCGTCTACATGGGCAGCGAAGACGTGAAGCGCCAGTCGCCGAACGTCTACCGCATGCACCTGCTCGGCGCGAAGGTGGTGCCTGTGGAGTCGGGCAGCAAGACGCTAAAGGACGCGCTCAACGAAGCGCTGCGCGATTGGGTGACCAACGTCGAGAACACGTTCTACATCATCGGCACCGTTGCCGGGCCGCATCCTTACCCGATGATGGTGCGCGACTTCCAGCGCGTGATCGGCGACGAGTGCCTGGTGCAGATGCCCGAGATGATCGGCAAGCAACCCGACGCGGTGATCGCCTGCGTCGGCGGCGGCAGCAACGCGATGGGGCTGTTCTATCCGTACATCGAGCATGAGGGGGTGCGGCTGATCGGCGTCGAGGCCGCGGGGCAGGGCTTGGCCACCGGCAAACACGCCGCGTCATTGAGCGCTGGCTCGCCCGGTGTGCTGCACGGCAACCGCACGTACCTGCTGCAAGACGCCAATGGGCAAATCACGGAGACGCATTCGGTGTCTGCGGGCCTCGACTACCCCGGCGTCGGCCCCGAGCATGCGTACCTGAAAGACATCGGCCGCGCCGAGTACGTCAGCATCACCGACGATGAAGCGATGAGTGCATTCCATCGTTTGTGCCGCACCGAAGGCATCATCCCGGCGCTCGAGTCGAGCCACGCGGTGGCGTACGCGATGAAGATGGCGGCGACGATGCGCGCGGATCAGCACTTGCTCGTCAACCTGTCGGGCCGCGGCGACAAAGACATCGGCACCGTCGCTGACATTTCGGGTGCGGAGTTCTACTGCCGTCCCTCCTGCAAAGGTCAGGCGGTGAAGCAATGAACGCCGCAGGGCCGCTCCCAAGGAGTTCGCTCCCCCTCGGGGGGACCGGCGCGCAGCGCCGTAGGGGGTACACATGAGCCGTATCAAAGACACCTTCGGCGCATTGAAGCGAGACAAGCGCACCGCGCTGATTCCCTACATCTGCGCCGGCGATCCGTTCCCCGAAGCGACCGCCGACGTGATGCTCGCGTTGGCCAAAGCCGGCGCCGACGTGATCGAGCTCGGCGTGCCGTTTTCAGATCCGATGGCCGATGGGCCAGTGATTCAGAAAGCATCTGAGCGCGCATTGGCCAAAGGCATCGGCATGCCGCAGGTGCTCTCTTACGTGCAGGCGTTCCGCGCGACGAACAACGCCACGCCGGTCGTGCTGATGGGCTACGCCAACCCGATCGAGCGCTACGGCATCGACCGCTTCATCGCCGATGCCAAATCGGCCGGTGTCGATGGTGTGCTCGTCGTCGACTACCCGCCGGAAGAAGCCGAAGCCTTCGCGGCGCAACTCAAAGCGGCGTCGCTCGACCCGATCTTCCTGCTCGCGCCGACATCCACCGATGAGCGCATGGCCAGCGTCGGCCGCATCGCCAGCGGCTACGTCTACTACGTGTCGCTGAAGGGCGTGACGGGCGCCGGCCACCTCGACACCGACGCCGTGGCGCAGGTGCTGCCGCGCATTCGCAAGCACGTCAGCGTGCCGGTGGGCGTGGGCTTCGGCATCCGCGACGCAGCCACGGCGCAGGCCATCGGCCGTGTCGCCGACGCGGTGGTGATCGGCTCGCGCCTGGTGCAGCTCATGGAAACACAAAAGCGCGATACTGTCGCTCCCGCGGCTGCGGCGTTCATCACCGAGATCCGCACCGCACTCGATGCGGTTTAACCGAGGTCCTCTCGCATGAGCTGGCTCGAAAAACTCCTTCCGCCCAAGATCCAACCCACCGACCCGAGCGAGCGACGCACGGTGCCCGAGGGCCTGTGGATCAAATGCCCGTCGTGCGAGACGGTGCTGTACAAGACCGACCTCGACCAGAATCTGAATGTCTGCCCGAAGTGCGATCACCACCACCGCATCGGTGCACGCCACCGGCTCGATGCCTTCCTCGACCCCGAGGGCCGCTACGAGATCGGCCAGGAGGTGATGCCGGTCGATCCGCTCAAGTTCAAGGACAGCAAGAAATATCCCGAGCGTCTGCGTGACGCGCTCGAAGCCACCGGCGAAACCGATGCGCTGATCGTCGTCGGCGGTGCGGTGCACACGATTCCGTTGGTCGCGGCCTGCTTCGAGTTCGACTTCATGGGCGGCTCGATGGGCTCGGTGGTCGGCGAGCGCTTCGTGCGCGGCGTCGAAACCGCTGTCGAGCAGAAGGTGCCGTTCGTCTGCTTCACCGCCACCGGCGGCGCGCGCATGCAGGAAGGTTTGTTCTCGCTGCTGCAGATGGCCAAGACCAACGCCTCGCTGACACGCCTGGCCAAGGCGCGTCTGCCCTACATCAGCGTGCTGACTGACCCGACGATGGGCGGCGTCTCGGCCGGCTTTGCGTTCATGGGCGATGTCGTCATCGGTGAGCCGAAGGCGCTGATCGGTTTTGCCGGGCCGCGTGTGATCGAGAACACCGTGCGCGAGAAGCTGCCCGAAGGTTTTCAGCGCAGCGAGTTCCTGCAGACCAAGGGCGCGATCGACATGATCGTCGACCGCCGTCAGTTGCGCAGCGCCATCGCGCGCATGCTGGCGATGCTGCAGCGCCAATCGGCAGACGCTGTGGCGTGACCACGAAGTCACTGCAAGACTGGCTCGCCCACTGCGAGCGCCTGCACCCGAAGACGATCGACATGACGCTGGAGCGCACGCTGGCCGTGCGCGACCAGCTCGGCCTTCGCTTCGACTGCCCTGTCATCACCGTGGCCGGTACCAACGGCAAGGGCTCGACCTGCGCCATGCTGGAGTCGATCTTGCTGGCGGCGGGTTACCGCGTCGGCCTGTACATCAAGCCGCACCTGGTGCACTTCGAAGAGCGCTGCCGCGTCGGCGGGCAACCGGTGGCGGAGAGCGCGCTGTTGCAGCACTTCGAAGCGGTGGAAGCAGCGCGCGGCGAGACCACGCTCACGTACTTCGAATTCACGACGCTGGCCATCATGCGTTGCCTGTCGCAGCAGCCGCTCGACGTGGTGATCCTCGAAGTCGGCCTCGGCGGCCGGCTCGATGCGGTCAACGTGATCGACACCGATTGCGCGATCGTCACCAGCATCGACCTCGACCACACCGAGTACCTCGGCCCGGATCGCGAGCGCATCGGCCGCGAAAAAGCGCACATCATGCGCGGTGCCAAGCCGGCGATTGTCAGCGACCCGATGCCGCCGGCGTCGGTGGCTGCGTATGCGCAATCGGTGGGCGCCGACTTGTGGCTCGTCGGCCGCGACTTCAACCACGGCGGCGACCGGCAGCAGTGGATGTGGTCCGGGCGCGGCAAGCGCATCAACGGCCTGGCGTACCCCTCGCTGCGTGGCGCCAACCAATTGCTCAACGCGTCTGGCGTGCTGGCTGCGCTCGAAGCGCTGCGCGAGCGCCTGCCGGTCTCGGCGCAAGCCATTCGCCAGGGGCTGGCGACAGTGGAATTGCCGGGGCGTTTCCAGATCGTTCCGGGCCAGCCGACGCTCGTGCTCGACGTCGCGCACAACCCGCACTCGGTGGCGGCACTCGCGGCGAACCTCGATGCGATGGGCTTTTTCCCGCGCACGCACGCCGTGTTCGGCGCGATGCAGGACAAGGACTTGCAAGGCCTCGTGCAACGCCTGGCGCCGATCGTCGAACATTGGTACTGCACCGCCTTGCCGGTG
>JANNJX010000098.1:0-2594 GCA_031396005.1 Burkholderiales bacterium | reverse complement strand
TGCCGCTGCTGCCGCCGCGCTGGAGCCTGGTGCTGGACAACCACCAGGAGCTGCCCGCATCCTCGCCGCTGCAAGAGGCGTTGGCGCGCGTGCTGGCCGATCTGCCGGCCGGCGTGCAGTGGGTGTTCGTCAGCCGCGAGTCGCCGCCAGCGGCATTCACGGGCGCGCTGGCGCGACAGCAGGTGGCGGTGATCGGCGCCGAGGCGCTGCGTTTCGACGACGCCGAAACGCGCACGCTCGTGCGTCTGCACGGCCGCGCCGAGTCGCTCGCAGCCTGCCTCGCGCCGGCGCAGGGCTGGGCGGCGGGCTTGACGCTGATGCTGCTCGGCGCCTCGGGCGACGCCCGCGGGCCGGCGCCGGATGCGCGTGAGCGTTTGTTCGACTACTTCGCCGACGAGGTGCTGTCGCGCATGCCGGCCGAACAGCAGCGCGCGCTCGGTGCGCTGGCCTACCTGCCGAGCACCACGGCCGAGCTCGCGGTGGCGATGAGCGGCTTCGCGCCAGCGCCGCAACTGCTCGAGCGGCTGGCGGCGTCGAGCCTGTTCACCGACCGGCGCGATGGCCCGCCCGCCGTCTTTGTCTTTCACGCACTGTTCAGCGAGTTCCTGCGGCGGCGCGTCGAGCGCAACATGTCGCCCGAAGAACAACGCGAGCTGTGGCAACGCGCCGGAAAGCTGCTCATCGAAACCGGCGAGACCGATGCCGGCCTGCAACGTTTGATCGAAGCGCAGGCCTGGGACGAGGCCGTCGAGGCGCTGTCGCGTTGCGCGCCGCGCTACGCAGCCGACGGCCGCTTGCAGGCGCTGCGCCGACACATCGACGTCATGCCGGCGGCGATGGCGCAACGCCTGGCCTATTGGCGCGGCTTCTGCGCGCTCGACACGACGCCCGCGGCCGCGCTGGCCGACATGAGCCTGGCCCACGACGCTTGTGCAGCGGCCGCTGACGTTGACGGCCTGTTGGCAGCGGCGGCGGGCGCATCGACCGCGCTGGTCGCCCTGGGCCGCGTTGCCGAGCTCGATCCGTGGATCGAGGTGCTGACGTTGCATGCCGATCGTGCGCTGACCGCGCACGACGACGACACCGAAATGCGCCTCGTGCCCGGCTTGCTGGCCGCACTCGTTTACCGCCAGCCCTGGCATGCGCTTGCCGAGCCGCTGGCCGAGCGCGCCGAACGCCTGCTGCACCACGAGTCCGCCGCGGGGCAGCGCCTGCTGATGGGCTCGCTGGCCTTGCATCTGCTGTGGCGCGGCCATGTCGATCGGCTGGAGCGCATCGTGCTTCGCATCGACGCGCTGTGCGCGCAAGGCATGGCAGCGCCGGCGACGATGCTGCGTTGGTGGGGCGTGGGCACGCTCGTCAAGACCTTGCTCGGCCACACCGCGTCGGCGCGCGCCGACGCACGACAGGCGCTGGCACTGGTTGCTGCCGAGCCCACGCTCGCGCCGCTGCGCGCCGGCGCCGAGTTGCAAGCGATGTTCGTCGCGCTGGCGTCGGTCGATGCGGCCGCAGCACGCCGACACATGGAGCAGGCCGCACGGGCCCTGCACCCGGACAACGCCTTCGACCGCGCGACCTACGAGCATCAGCGCGGCATGCTGGCGCTGCTCGAAGGCGACACGCCGACAGCCTTGCGCCTGATGCGTGCTGCGGTGGCGAGCGCGCGCGCCAGCGGCTTTCAGATGCGCGAGCACATCGCGCTGATCGCCAACGCGCTGGCGGCGGCGCACAGCGGCGAACACAACGAGGCTCGGCAAGCGCTCGACCAGGTCTTCTCGCACCCGATGTTCGCCACCTGCCGCTGGCACCAGTGGGTCGGCGGCTGCGTGGCCGCGTACGCGGCCCTGTTGCGCGACGATGAGGCCGCAGTGCTGCAGCATCTGCGCCCGGCGTTGCGCGTCGCCCGCGAGTGCGGCTACCGGCATGGGCCGATGTTGTTCTTGTGCGGCGACATGATGGCGCGACTGTCGGCGTTCGCGCTGACGCAGGGCGTCGAGCCCGAAATCGCGAGCGACATCGTCGTGCGCAACCAGCTCAAGGCGCCGCCGCAAGCCGACGACTCGTGGCCGTGGGCCGTGCGCGTGCACGCGTTCGGCGCGCTGGCCGTCGAGATCGGCGGCGCACCGATGGCCTCGTCGCGCAAAGAAAGCCGCCGCCTGCTCGAGCTGCTCGGCGTGCTCGCCGCGCACGGCAGCACCCCGGTGCCGCAAGACCGGATCGCCGACGCGCTGTGGCCCGACGCCGACGGCGACGCTGCGCGCAACGCGCTCGACAACGCGCTGCACCGATTGCGCAAGGCGCTCGGCGGCGATGACTGCATCGTCTTGCGCCAGGGCGCGCTGGCGCTCAACCCGCAGCGCTGCTGGACCGATGTCGGTGCGCTCGAACGCGTGGTGATCGAATTGAGCGCCGCGCCGCCGTCGCAACGGCCGGCGCACGTCAACAAGCTGCGGCGGCTGCACCACGCGCCTTTGCTGCCGGGCGAGATGCTGCCCGTCGTGGCGGCCCGGCGCGAGGCGCTGCAGCGTCAGGTGCAACGCCTGGCGCCCGGCAGCGAATCTCTACCCGATCTCTAAGCCGGGCCGCGTCAAGCT
>JANNJX010000774.1:0-1789 GCA_031396005.1 Burkholderiales bacterium | reverse complement strand
GCTTTTCATAGAACTCGCGAGCGCGCAGGTCGGTGAGCAAGCCCAGTTTTTCGATCGTGCGCTTGAAGCGGCGCAGAGCCACATCGAAAGGCTCGTTCTCTTTGACGCGGATCGTGGTCATGAAACAGAAAATCCTTGGTTGGTGTGCCCGCTCGCGCATTGCTCGCAAAGTGGAGTGCGGGCAGGCCAGAAAAGCCGGCGATTATAGCCACAAGACCCCGCGGGGCGATCTCCCGAGCAATGACGACGGAGCGGGCGGCCACGGTGGCTACCATAGCTGATGTCTGCCCCGGTCCTGGACTCCCGATTGGCCGCCTGCCTGGCCCCGCTCGCATCCGCCCTGGTGGCCCACGCCGGGCGCGGGCTGGTGATCAAGGATGCCACCGGTGGTGCCTGGCTGCATGTCAACGACGTCATGGCGCAGTGGCTGGGCCGCCCGGCCGAAACTTTGGGCGGCCCGCCGCAGGCGCTGGAAGCCGAGTTGTTCGGCGACGCCGCGACTGCGTTACGCGTGGCCGAGCAGGCGGCCGCGGCTGGGTCCGATCCGACGGCTGCCGAGCACCGGGTCGAACTCGGCGGCGTGCGCCGCGAATTCGAGGTGCTGCGCCAGCGGCTGACAGGCCCCGACGGGCAGTCGCTGATTGCCGCCGTCTGGCACGACCTGGCTGCCGAGCGCCGTCGCGAGGCGCAGCTGCGCAATGCGCTCGAACAACTTGAGCAGCAGCAACTGGCCAATGTCCAGTTGCGCCGCGAAGCGCAGAGCCAGCAGTCGCCGCGCGACGTGGCCACCGGCCTGTCCAACCGCGCCACCTTCGAAGACCAATTACGACGTGAAGTCGATCTGTCGACGCGCGAACACCGCGAGTTCGCGCTCGTGTCGATCGAGATCGACGCCCTGGCCGACGACGTGGCGGCGCTCGGTGCTGCGGTCCGTCCGCGCGTGCTTGAAGCCCTTGGGCGGTTGCTGCGCAGCAACACCCGGGCCATGGACGCCGCGTGCCGGTACGACGACAACCGCGTCGCCGTGCTGCTGTCCGGCGTCGGCCTGGCCACCGCGCATTCGCGCATGGAGGGATTCCGACGCCAATGCGCGACCCAGATCGTGGCCCACGAGGGGCGCGACCTCGGCTTCACGGTGTCGATGGGGGTGGCCAGTTTTCCGCACACCGCACACACGCAGGACGAACTGCGCAACGCGTGCGATGGCGCCTTGGCCGAGGCGCGCCAGCGTGGCGGCAACCGCGTGACCTTGGCCAGCATCCAGTTCGGTGCCGGCTGAGCGCCGAGTTCAGGCCAACGCACGGCGCCAGGCGCATTTGTTCGGCGGCTCGTCGTCGTCACCAGCCGTCGGCGCTCGCGCAGGCCCTCTCCGACAGAGGGTAAACCCACTGCGGACCGACGCTGAAGGGCAGGCACAGTTCGGACAACAAGTTCTGCCGAGCGGTGCTGCGCCGTTCGGTCCGCGCAGCGCACGCGGGGCGGGTTGTCCCTTGATCTTGACTGCGGTCAATGGAAGTTCACCCGGACCTGCAGACGATGACACTATCAACCCCGAAGTGATCGGTCCGGCACGCAAGCCGTCTCACCACTTCTGACCGACACCACCGACTGGAGACTTCGACGATGTTCGCTCACACTGCAACCGGCCGTTTCCCCAACTCCCGTTTCGCTGCTGCGGCCTGCGCTGCGGGCGCGATGTTTGCGGCGCCCGCCTGGGCTGCATGGGAGCCGAGCAAGCCCGTCGAGTTCGTCATTCCCGCCGGCACCGGCGGCGGCGCCGACCAGATGG
>JANNJX010000048.1:0-4127 GCA_031396005.1 Burkholderiales bacterium | reverse complement strand
GGTGAACTACGAGAACAAGGGCGGCGCGGCCGGCGCGATCGGCCTGGCGCAGTTCGTCAATGCGAGCAAGGGCGACGCCAACGCGATGATGGTGATGGGCGCCGTCATGCTCGGCGGCATCATCACCGGCAAGCCGCCGGTGGACCTGAAGCAGGCCACACCGATCGCGCGGCTGACTTCCGAGTACAACGTGTTCGTGCTGCCGGCATCGTCGCCGTTGAAGACGATGGGCGATGTCGTCGAGCAGATGAAGAAGGACCCCGGCTCGGTAAAGTGGGGCGGCGGCTCGCGCGGCTCCACCGAGCACATCGCCGCGGCAATGATCGCGCGCGCCGTCGGCGTCGATCCGGCGAAGATCAACTACGTCGCTTTCCGCGGCGGCGGTGAAGCCACGGCGGCCATCCTCGGCGGCAACGTCACCGTCGGCGGCAGCGGCTACAGCGAGTTCGCGCAGTACGTCGAGAGCGGCAAGATGCGCGCGGTGGCGGTGACTTCGGCGCAGCGCTTGAAGGGCATCGCTGTGCCGACGTTGAAGGAGCAGGGCATCGACGTCGAGATCGGCAACTGGCGCGGCGTCTATGGCGCGCCGGGCATCACCGATCCGCAGCGCAAGTTGCTCACCGAGATGATCGTCAAGGCCACCAAGTCGAAGGCCTGGGCCGAAGCGATGGAGAAGAACGCCTGGACGCCGGCGCTGATGACCGGCAAGGAGTTCGACGAGTTCGTCGACAAGGAATTCGCAAGCCTGCGCGCGACGATGGTCAAAGCGGGCATGGTTTGAGCGAAGCCGCTGCACGCTCGGCGAACGAAGTCGTGCTCGCGGCCGGCGTGCTGCTGGTCGGCGCGCTGCTGGCCTTCGGCGCGCTGTCGATTCCCGGCCAGGCCGGCTACGGCGGCGTCGGGCCCAACTTCCTGCCGTGGGCGGTGTCGGCGGCGCTGCTGCTGTGTGGCGCTTTGCTGATGAAGCAGGCCCTGACAGGCGGCTTGCGTGACCGCGAGGCGCCGTCGGGCGCGCCGCAAGGTGATTGGGTGGCGTTTGCGTGGGTGTCGGCGGGCGTGCTCGTCACCGCGGCGTTGATCACTCGCGTCGGCTTCGTGCTCGCCTGTGCGCTGTGTTTCACGCTCGCGGTGCGCGGCTTGCGTGGCGCCGAAGGCAAGCCTGCCGGTGGCGTGAAGCAGACGCTGATCGACGCGGCGACCGGCATCGCGATCGCGCTGCCGGTGTTCTGGCTCTTCACCAAGCTGTTGGCGATCAACCTGCCGAGCTTGACCGGCTCCACTTGGTTATGAGAGCACGTAGGTCGCTTCGCTCGCGTCCCCCGAGGGGAGCGCAGGCCGCTTGGGAGCGGCCCGTCGCTGGCCTGCCGTGACCGATCTGCTCGCAAATTTAGCCGGCGGCTTCGCCACCGCAGGCACGCCGATCAACCTGTTGTGGGCCTTCATCGGCTGCGCGCTCGGCACGGCGATCGGCGTGTTGCCCGGCCTCGGCCCGGCGGTGACGGTGGCGATGCTGCTGCCGATCACCTCGCAGGTGGAGCCGGCGTCGTCGATGATCTTCTTCTGCGGCATCTACTACGGCGCGATGTACGGCGGCTCGACAACGTCGATCCTGCTTAACACGCCCGGCGAGACCGGCACGATGGTGACCGCGCTCGAAGGCTTCAAGATGGCCAAGAACGGCCGTGCCGGCGCGGCGCTGGCCACGGCCGCCATCGGCAGCTTCGTCGCCGGCACGCTGGCCACGGTGCTGGTGACGCTGTTCGCGCCGCTCGTCGCCGAATTCGCCGTCCAGCTCGGCCCGCCCGAGTACTTCATGCTGATGTTGCTGGCCTTCATCACCGTCAGCGCGGTGCTCGGCAAGAGCACGCTGCGTGGCCTGACCGCGCTGTTCTTCGGCCTGGCGCTGGGCTTGATCGGCCTCGATCAGATCAGCGCGCAGGTGCGCTACACGATGGGCGTGCCGGAGTTGCTCGACGGTGTCGAGGTCGTGCTCGTTGCTGTCGGCCTGTTCGCTGTCGGCGAGACGCTTTACAACGCGCTCTATGAAGGCCGCTCGGACGCGACGCTGAACACGATGGGCAAGGTCCACATGACGGGCAGCGAGTGGCGGCGCTCGTGGCCGGCATGGCTTCGCGGCACGGCGATCGGTTTTCCGTTCGGCACCATCCCGGCGGGCGGATCGGAGATCCCCACCTTCCTGTCGTACGCCACCGAGCGCAAGCTGTCGAAGCACCCAGAGGAGTTCGGCACCCGCGGTGCGATCGAAGGCGTGGCCGGGCCGGAAGCGGCCAACAACTCGGCCGTGACGGCCACATTGGTGCCGCTGCTGACGCTCGGCATCCCGACCTCGGTGACGGCCGCGATCCTGCTGTCGGCATTCCAGAACTACGGCCTGAACCCCGGGCCGCAACTCTTCCAGACCTCGTCCGCGCTGGTGTGGGCGCTGATCGCATCGCTCTACATCGGCAACGTCATGCTGCTGGTGCTGAACCTGCCGCTGGTGGGGCTGTGGGTGAAGCTGCTGAAAATTCCGAAGCCGCAGCTCTACGCCGGCATCCTGATCTTCGCCACCGTTGGCGTGTACGCGATGCGCCAGAGCGCGCTCGATCTCGCCTTCATGTACGTCGTCGGCCTGCTCGGCGTGCTGATGCGGCGCTACGACTTTCCTACGGCGCCGGTGATCGTTGGCCTGATCCTCGGCCCGCTGGCCGAAGCGCAGCTGCGCAATGCGGTGTCGATCGGCGAGGGCAGCTTCTCGGTCTTCGTGCAGCGGCCGATGTCGCTGGTGCTGCTGATCGTGGCGCTGGCGGTGTTGATCGTGCCGCGCTTGCTGAAGCTGCTGCGGCGTTAGGTTTTAGCGCCCATAGCCACCGCGCGCGAGCGCTGTGATTCGAGCAAGGATTCGTCAGCCGGCACGACCTCCCAGCCTTGCAGGTGTTGCATCGCCACGCCCGCCAACGCCACGAGCCACTCGTGCTGGTCGTTGAGCGCCGGGATGTACTCGAAGCCGCGCCCGCCGGCGCCGAGGAACGCGTCGCGCGCTTCCTGCGCGATCTCTTCGAGCGTTTCGAGGCAGTCCGAGGTGAAGCCCGGGCACATCACATCGACGCGCGTCACGCCTTGCCGCGCCAGTGCGACGAGCGTCGGTTCGGTGTACGGCTCCAGCCATTTCGCCTTGCCGAAGCGCGACTGGAAGGTGACGAGCCACTCGTCCTTCTTCAAGCCGAGTCCTTCGGCGAGCAGCCGCGCCGTCTTGTGGCACTCGCAGTGGTACGGGTCGCCGAGCAGCAGCGAGCGCTCGGGCACACCGTGAAAGCTGAAGACGAGTTTGTCGCCGCGGCCGTGGGTCTGCCAGTGCGCACGAACGCGCTGCACCAACGCGCGGATGTAGCCGGCGTCGTCGTGGTAGCGCTGCACGAAGCGCAGCTCGGGCTGGCGGCGCTGGCGCATCGCCCACGCCATCACCGCGTCGTTGACGCTGGCCGTGGTCGCTGCGGCGTACTGGGGGTACAGCGGCAGGACGAGGATGCGCGTGGCGTTCTGCGCTTTGAGCTCGTCGAGCACTGAGGCCACGGACGGGTTGCCGTAGCGCATCGCATGCCGCACCAGCAACTGCGGTGGCCGCAGGCCGCGCTCACCGAGATAGCCCTGCAGCAGCGTCGCCTGCTTGGCCGTCCACACCGCGAGCGGCGAGCCGTCGGCGGTCCACACCGTTGCATACTTTGCCGCCGACTTCGCCGGCCGCGTATTCAAGATGATGAAATGCAGGATCGGCCACCAGACGATGCGCGGGATCTCGACGACGCGCGGGTCGGAGAGAAACTCGCGCAGGTAGCGGCGCAGCGCGGGGGCGGTCGGCTCGTCGGGGGTGCCGAGATTGACCAGCAGCACGGCGGTGCGCGCGGGCGTCCCGTGGGCGAGCGCGGGTTCGGTAGCAAAGGTCTCGGCGGGCATGGGGGCGAATTGTCAGCGATCATCGACGCCGACTGCCGCGCGAGGCAGATTCAGCCCAGCGTGTCTCGCGGCTGTGTGTCGCCGAAGTGCACGACTTCGAACTTCACCGTCGCTGCGCTCACATCGGCCGGCGAGCCGCCGAGCCCGATGACGCCGCTGCCGTGCAAGGTGCA
>JANNJX010000013.1:0-10296 GCA_031396005.1 Burkholderiales bacterium | reverse complement strand
CTTGCCCGTCTTGGCTTCGGCCAGCGCGCGCTGCACGACCTCGGGCTTGGTGTACCAGTTGGTCGAGCCGGCTTCGTCGGCGCCGCCCCAGAGCTTGTTCGGCCACCAGCGCTCGCCCATCGGCGTGTCCATCGTGTCGCCCGTCACCCAGGGCTTGCCTTTGCAGGCCTTCCAGTCCTTATCGGAGCAGGCCCGGGCGCTGCCGGTGAAGATCAATGCAGCGGCGACTGCGACGACGGAGCAACGAGCGATCGACATGGTCTTCTTCTCCTAGGTTGTCATTGAGGCACCGCGCCACCATGGCAGATCTTGCGGCCCAGGCCGAGGTCATGACAGTGGTGGTCGGCCGGGTGTGCCGACGGCGGGTCGTCGCGCAGCGAGAGCAAGGCGTGCCGCGCCAGCGGGTGATCGAGCTCGGCCGCGCGCGCGAGCCAGGCGTTGGCAGCCACCGGGTCGCGCGCGATCGTGTCGCTGTAGAGGTAGCACAAGCCGCTGGCGTAGTAGTCGTGCGCGGCGCCGTCGGCTTGGCGCGGTGTGCGCGCGGCTTGCGCGATCAGCGCGGCGCATTGATCGACGGGCAGCGCAGCGCGGTCCTTGTGCTGCATCCAGCCGCCGATGTCGGCGGCCTGCGCACCGGTGAGAGCGACGAAGCCGACCGACAAGAGCGCGTGTGACCACTGCATGGCGGGCGAGACTACGCTGCCATGCAGGGCTTGGCAAGGCGGACCGGCGCCGCGCTGGGCCTCTCATTCAAAGCTGAGCGTCTGTACCTCGGCATTGAGCGTCGTCCAATCGGGCACGGCCACCACCAGATCGTGCGCGCTCGGCAGGTTGACGTTGCTGAACTGCTTGCGCAGCGGCGTGTTGGTAGCGCGGTCGATCGCCAACGCGCGCACTTCGACGTTGCGTGCACCGCCGCGGTTGCCGACACGCAGCAGCGACAGCTCGGGCGACATCGTGATATCGACTTCGGCCGCCGGCCCGCCGCCGACGCCGCGGATCGCAAACGCGCGCGCCTGGCCGCCCACCTGGCGCGACAGCGTGAGCTGGAACGCTTTGTCGGCCGCCGGCGTGAAGCGCAGTTGCGTGCCGTCGGCGCTCATCGCCAGCGTATCGACGTCGCCTGCTGCCGTGGTCACGCCTTCGAGCACCACCGAAGCGCCGTCGGGCGCGATCGAGTTGTAGGTGTACTGGCCGGCAGCCTCGCCGACGATGCGCCGCGTCATTGCGGTGTTGGTCGGCAGCATGTACGCCTTGGGCACCAGGTACAGCGGGTGGCTGTCGGTGATCTCGGCGCGGATCTGGCCGCCGAAGTTGCCCGTGCGCAAGCCCAGCCCGTCGGTGATTTGCAGATCGGCCGGCGAGAGCAGGAAGTCGAGCACGAAGCTCGTCAGGCCGAACGGGCCGCTGAACGGCAAGTCGTGGTCGGACAGCATGTACGAGCCGTTGCTCATCATGCCCAGCGTCAGGCCGGCGCTGCTGGAGAACTTGACGCTCGTGCCGCCATCGAGATAGTCGAAGTGGAGCTGCCCGCCGTCGAGGCGAAAACGCAGGCGGCAGTTGGTGTCGTTCTGGTGATTGCAGTCCCAGACGAACATCTCCACGCCGTCGAGGCTCGACAGCGTGCTGCTGCCGTCGCCGGAGAGCAGCGGCCCCGGATGGCCGTTCGGATAGACGAAGCGGTACGGCATGACGCAGTGCGAGTCCGACAGCTTGTCGATGTAGCCCGAGTCCCAGACCTCGCCGGCGGGGATGAAAAAGATCAGCGGCGCGTTCTGCCGATCGGTGCCGCGCAGGAAGGTGGCTTCGACCTCGCGCGCGCTGCGCTCGACGCGCGACACGCCGGCGCGGCCCTGGTCGTGAAAATGCAGCAGGCTCTCGCGCGACAGCAGCTTGCCGTGCACGCCGGTCAGCATCTTGCGCGTGCCGTCTTCGGTCAGCGTGTGCTGGTCGGTGTGGCCTTGCCAGAACTTGTCGGCCACCAGGCTGGCCAGCGAGGTGCAGAAGCCGGTGGCCAGGCCGCCGTTGTCCTTGCCCTTCAAGAAATAGACGTAGAACGCGAAGAACGCGCCGGTGAGGATCGGGTGGCCGAAGATCGGGTCGAGCAACTCATGCCAGACCTCGGCGGTGCCGTAGGTGTCTTCGAAGGTGCCGAAATCGGGCACCCCTTTCGAGTGGTTCTTGAACGTCAGGTCGTGCACGCCGAAGCGGAACGGAATCTCCAGGATGCGCGGCCGGCTCGCGGTGCGCAGGTTGCTCACCAGGCCGTCGGGGTTGCGCACCTGCACGGTGGACGTGCCGCCCGTGCTGCCGGCGCCTCCGCTGCCGGGCACGACGAAGCTGAGCGACGAGCCGTCGGCCGTCACCGTGGCCGGTGCCGCCGCGCCGTCCACCAGCACCGACGCGCCGGCGACGAAGGCGCGGCCGTTGAGCACGATCGGCGCGTTGGGCGCCAGCACCACCGTGAAGGCGTCGAGCAGCGGCTTGACCCACAGGTTCAGACGGTTGCTCTCGGTGCCGTCGGCGCGGCGCATCGCCACCGTGGTGATGCCGCCGGGCATCGCCAGCGGCAGCGTGAAGGACACGCTCTCGTCGGCGTTGATCGTCGGCGCGAGCACGCTGGTGCCGATCATCACGCGGTCGTTCGAGGCGAAGCGGCTGCCGCGCAGCGTGATGCGGTCGCCGGGGAAGGCCTGCACCGGCGCCATCTCGGACAGCCAGGGCCGCGTCAGCAACGCATCCCACTCGTCCTCGCTGAACTCGTGGAAGCGCAGGTCGCCGTCGATGCCGAGCGCACCGCCGTCGGCGCCGCCAGCGCCGGGCTGGCCCTGCGCGCCGTCGCGGCCGTTGCGCGCGTCTTTGCAGGTGTCGCCGACGCCGCTGCGCCCGCCCGAGCCGCCGAGTCCGCCGCTGCCACCGGCGCCGCCGCGGCCGCGCTGGCCGCCCTGGTTCTTGATGCGAAAGGCGCGGTTGGTGACGGTGGTCTCCAGTGTGCCGTCGAGCACGCCGATCGTGATCTTGCCGCCGTTGGCGCCGTTGCCGCCATTGCCGCCACTGCCGCCGTGGCCGCCATTGCCGCCGTCGCCGCCGTCGCCGGGATCGGCGCTGCAATGCCAGCCGAAGGCCCACCAACGCTCGCCGGGTTTGCCGTCGGCGCCGTCGCCACCTCGCCCGCCGCGTTGGCCGCGACCGCCGGTGCGCCCGTCCTCACCGTTCAAGTCGAGGTGGGGCATCGCGCTCATGTCCTTGACCCAGATCTCGAGCTTCGGTGCATGCAGTCCGTTGGCGCCGGCGAGGCCGGCCTCGCCGCTGCGGGCCGCGTCGCCGTTGAGGCCATCGCGCGAACCTTCGGCGTTGTGGCGGCCGCTCCAGCCACGGCCGTCGAGGTCCGGGTTGTCCATGCGCGGCGGCGTGTCGCCGCCGGGGCGACGCCAGGTGATGCTGGCGTTGGCGCCGCAGATCAGGCGCTCGGCAATGATGTAGAGCGTCTCGACGCTCGGCTCGACGACGAGCTCGATGTTGGTCAGGTCGATCTCGTGGCCGATCATCACCGCGCTGTTCACCGGGATCGTGGTCAGCGCCACGAAGCGCGGACGCGGCAGCGAGGTCTGCACCCAGGCCGAGGGGTCGCGGCCTTCGAGCTTGTCGAGCAGTGCCGGGTTGCGCAGTTGCAGCGTCGTGCCCTGATGCTGGAACAGATCGCCGACCGCATGGCCCTGCAGGGCCACCAGGCGCAACGACGGATTGACTGCCAGTGCCTGCGCATCGAGGCGCAGGCCGGTGGTGGCAGTGAGCCCGGGGGGACGTGGGCCGCTGCCGACGCCGGTGATGCGGCCGCTCGTCGTCAGCGACGGCGTGATGCTGCTCGGCGGCGATGCCACGGTGATGCCGCTGCCGATGGCGCCGCCGGCGAGCACGCCGGTGGTGCTGCCGCTGATCGTGCCGCTGGTGATCGTGCCGCTGGTGATCGTGCCGCCCGTGACGGCGCCCGCGGCGGCAGCCGACAGCGGCAACGCGCGCAGCGTCTTCATGCTGTTGCGGTTGGCCAGCGACGCGGCGAGCACCTGGCGGCGTGCCTGCGGCGCCGCGCTGACGAACTGCGTCGATAGCGCGCCCCAATCGACCACGCTGCCCAAGCCCTTGCGCGGCGCGAGCAGCACCTTGCCCGGCGTCATCACGGTGCGCGTGGCGATGCGCAGCGTCTGCAGATCCGACAGCTTCTGCACGCCGGCGGCGTTCATGATGTCCTTGATCGGCTGCAGGCGCGAGTTGCCATGGTCGAGCAGCAGATCGACGAAGACGCGCGACAGCCCGGTCTTGGCCTTGAAGGCGGTTTCGATGCGCTGTGCTGCGGTGACGCGATCGGCGAAGAACCCGGCGTTGACCGCGCCCTGGCGGATCTGCACCGCCGCGACGCGACCGACGAACGGAAAGCGCGCGCCATCGATCCAGGCGCCGATCTTGATGCCGGCAGCGCCGGTGTTGACGATCGGCCCGGCGATCGTTGCCGAGCCGACCACCTTGTCGTTCATCGTCAGCTCGGCCAGGCCCGCTTCGTCGCGCCGGAAGCCGACGCGCGTGGCCACACCCAACGGCACCAGCGTCGCGCCGCTGTCCAGACCGGTCCAGCCCTGCGCGGTGTGGATCGAGCCGACCAGCTTGCCGCCGGGCTCGATGAACAGCGCGATCGCCGGCGTCTGGCCTTCGATGATGTTGCGCCGGTCACCGGCGATCACCTTCGGCGCCACCGTCGCTTCGATGGTGAAGCTCTGCAGCGCATCGAGCGCGGCATGGCGCCCGACTTCGACGAAGCCGCGGTCGAGGGAAAAGCTGCCGTCGCCCTGCAACTGGGCACGGCCCACGGCCTTGAGCGCGAGGCCCTTCGACGAGCCGTCGAAGGCGCCCGCGGCATCGGCGTTGAGCGAGAACAGCGTCGAACCTTTGGCCATCGTGTGCTCCTGGGCAGCGCGAGCGAGCGTCGCGCGGGGTCGCACGATAGAGCGCGGGCAGGGTGCCGCGTCACCCCTAGCTCGCCTTCAGGACCCCCAAGGACGTGGGAGGTGCGCGGCTCAGCGCCGGGCCACGAGTGCGGCCATGTCGGGGTGCGACGTGGCCAGACCTTGCGCCGTGCCTTCGCGGTCGGCGGCGCTGCGGTTCTGGCTGACCTTCCACTTGCCGAGGAGCGAGGTCAACGGGATCTCGATGCCGACGATGGCGCGCAGCATCTGCTGCACGTAGTCGTCGGGCGCATCGCTCACGTGCCACGGCGCGGCTTGCGTGGCTTCGTGGTGATCGGTCAACCGTTTCACCAGTGCATGCAGCCACGGCGCGTCGTCCACCGCGCGCAGCACGCCACGCGCCTGCACCATCGTGTAGTTCCACGTCGGCACGACCTTGCCATGCTCTTTCTTGCTCGCATACCAGCCCGGTGAGATGTAGGCCTCGGGGCCGGCGAAGACAGCCAGTGCGGTCGTGCCCGTGCGTTGCCACAGCGGATTGGCGCGGGCGACGTGACCGCGCAGCGTGCCGTGATCGCCTTCACCGGCGTGGAACTCGAGCGGGATCAGATCGGCGCTCGGGCCGTCCGGCGTGATCGTGATCAGCGTGGCCAGTGGGCGCCCGCGCATTAGCGCGATGAGTTGCGCGCGATCGTGCTGCTCGAAGTGCTTCGGCAAATACATCGTCACCAGGCGCCGACGTTGGGCATCGACGTCCACGGCTCGGCCGGCGCCAATGCCGCGCCGGCTTGCAGCAGTTCGACCGAGATGTTGTCCGGTGAGCGCACGAAGGCCATGCGGCCGTCGCGCGGCGGGCGGTTGACCGTCACGCCGTGCTCCATCAGGCGTTTGCACGTTGCGTAGATGTCGTCCACGGCATAAGCGACATGGCCGAAGTTGCGGCCGCCGCCGTACTGCTCGGTCTTGCCGCTGGCGTCGGGCCAGTTGTAGGTGAGTTCGATCTGTGCGCTGTCGTCGCCCGGCGCGCACAGAAAGACGAGCGTGTAGCGCCCGCCCTCGTTGTCGCGCCGCGAGAGCATCTGCAAGCCGAGTGCGTCGCGGTAGAACGCGAGCGACGCTTCGATGTCGGTGACGCGGACCATGGTGTGCAGGTATTTCATGCCGCAAGCATAAGGTCACTGCAAGAAGATCAGCACACCGAGGCCGGCAAAGACCACCGCCGCGATGCGGTGCACCCATTGCACCAGCACGATCTTGACGACACGTTCGCCGAGCAGCACCGCCGGCACGTTGGCGATCATCATGCCCAGCGTCGTGCCGGCGGTGACAGCCAGCAGGTCGCCGAAGCGCGCCGCCAGCATGACGGTGGCGATCTGCGTCTTGTCGCCGATCTCGCCGAGGGCGACGATGCCGGTGCTGACGCCGAACGCCTCGGCGCTCATCGACGTGCCGGCTTCGCCTCGCGGTCGAGCCAGACGCCGATGCCTTGCGCGTTGAGTTCGAGATCGAGGGCGAGCAGGTCGAGCAGCGCCGGCGTGACCGTGACGCCATGTTCGGCCAAACTCGCTGCATAGAGCAGCGACAAATCCTGCTTCAGCCGCTCGTGACGCTGCGCCTCGCTCGCGCAACGCCGGCCGATCGCGACCATCTGATCGAGCACCGACAGCAGCAAGCGACCCAGACGCGGCACGTCGGCGACGCGGCCGTAGTGCGTGAGGTACATGCACGCCGGCTCGAACGTCAGCAGACGCTGCACCGAGGCGCGCAGGGCCTCGGGGTCGAACTGCACCGGCGTCGCCGCGGGCGCGATCCACGGGCCGCGGCCGGTGACATCGAATTCGCGATAGGAGATGCCGAAGGTGTCGCCGGTGAACCAGCCGCGCGAGCGCGGGTCCCAGATGCAGTGGTGGTGCCGGGCATGGCCCGGTGTCGATGAAGTGCAGGCGGCGCGAGCCGATCATCAGATCCATGCCGTCGTGCGTGGTGCGCACACGATCGGTGGCCACGGGTACCACGGTGCCGTAGTCGCGCTGCATCTCTTCGGCGCCATAGATCGCCAGCGCGCCTTGGTACAGCGCCGACGGATCGACCATGTGGCGCTTGCCCTGCGGGTGGACCCACATCGTCGCCGCGGGCAGCGCCTGCATTAGCGCGCCGGCGCCACCGGCATGGTCGAGGTGCACATGCGTCGGAATGACGAAGTCGACCGCACTGTGCGCCACACCCATCGCGTCGAGTGTGGCCAGCGCGCGCGCCACGGCGTGATTGGTGCCGGTGTCGATGAAGGCGGCGCGGCCCTCGTCGCTGAGGACCAGATACGCCGCGTCGAAGCGCGGGCGTTGGAAGCCGGTGTCAATGGCGAAGACGTTGTGGCCGAGGTCTTCGACGAAGTCAGGCAGCATCGACCAATTCTGCGAACCACGTTCTCGCCGCGACTTGGCGGCGCGGCAGTTCAAAGCGGCCGACGCGTGACCAGTGTGACCTTGGCGACCACCACCGGCGCACAGTGGGCATTCGGCAGGCAGCCTGCGTCCGCCAAGCCGCGCCTGGCTGCCCGCGTGACCAAGCGGCCGGGCGCCGGGTCGGCGCTCACCAGCTTGACCGGCGACACCGCGCGGGCAGGCCTGGGCACTGCCCGCTTCGGCGCGACCTGACGAACGGGCTTCGGCACGACGGCAAGGTCGGCCGGCACGGCAGCAACGATGACAGGCTCGGCGGCGGCGACGTCGTGGGTGCGCACTGCTTCGTGCACCGGCGACTCCGCAACGACTCGCGAGAGCGCCGCGTCTGCCGCACGCCGTGCTTCGTAGGACCATTCGGCGGCAGCGGCCGGTTGCGTCAGCGCCGCCGGCCGCTGCGGCTCGGGCGCGGCGCGACGACTCGCTTGCAGATGAGGCAGCGTGATCGCCAGCGGGATCAGCAAAGCAATGAATCGCACGGCCATGATCGACTCCTTCAGCGAAGGCGCTGCAAGGCAGGGCCACATCGCTTGGTTCAGCTTACTGCCAAAAGCCCGGTCGGCGGGCGAGCCAGCACCGCGATCCCTGTAGGACATTACCGCGCCGCAGCACACGCGGTTGCAAAACTGCGTTGTGTCATCGTGGCGCAATACAGAAAAGCTAGTAGTTATTCCGATATCACCCGCGCGCGGGGCGCGCGATATAAATTTGCCGCACCGGCAAGAGACCGGTCTCGACCCCAAGCCAGGAGACAAACCATGAGGGTGATTCCGATTGCCGAAGCCGCACCTGCGTTCTCGTCTTCCTGCGGCGATGAATCCGGCGAGGTGCCCAAGCTCGATCTGCCGCTGACGCGGCGTCATCTGCTCGGTGGCACGGGTGTGCTCATCGGCACGCTGGCGGCAGGCAGCCCGCTGGCGCTGCTCGCACCGTCGCCGGTCTGGGCTGTCGAGCTGAAGACATTGTCGAAAACGGAAGGCGCGACGCTGCTGCAGATGGGCCGCGTGCTGTACCCGCACAAGAAGCTGCCCGACGCGGTTTATGCGCTGCTGGCCAAGGACCTCGACGCCGACGCGGCCAAGAGCGCCGACAGCGCCAAGCTGATGAAGGACGGCATCGCCTCGCTCGACCAGGCTGCGGGCGGCAGCTTTCTCAAAGCCAAAGCGCCGCAACGCGCCGCGGCGGTGAAGTCTCTCGAAGGCCAGCCGTTCTTCGCCGCGGTGCGCGGCAAATGCATCACCTCGCTCTACGACAACGACATGGCCTACAAGGTCTTCGGCTACCCGGGGTCAGCCTGGGAGAAGGGCGGCTACATCACCCGTGGCTTCCAGGATCTGAAGTGGCTGCCGGCGCCGTCGGCAGATGCAAGCCCGAAGCCGTACATGGGTTGAAGAGGAGACATCGACATGGCCAAATTCGACAACAACGACGATGCGGTGCTGGTGGTGATCGGTTCGGGCGCGGGCGGCGGCACGCTCGCCAACGAGCTGTGCCAGAAAGGCATCAAGGTGGTTTGCCTGGAAGCAGGCGCGCTGCAATCGAATGCCACCTTCATCAACGACGAGTGGAAGTCGTTCGTGCAGCTGGCGTGGCTCGACAAGCGCACCACGTCCGGCAACTGGCGCGTCGCCAAGGATTTTGCGGGCTTGCCGGCGTGGATCTGCAAGACCGTCGGCGGCACGACGACGCATTGGGCCGGCGCATCGTTGCGCCTAGAAGAACACGAGTTCAGGGCGCGCACCGTCTACGGCTCGATCGACGGCGCCAACCTGCTCGACTGGCCGCTGACGTTGCAGGAGCTCGATCCGTACTACGCCAAGGCCGAAGACAAGATGGGCGTGACGCGCACCCACGGCATCCCCGGCCTGCCGGGCAACAACAACTTCAAGGTGCTGTACGCCGGCGCACAGAAGCTCGGCTACAAGGACTGCCACACCGGCAACATGGCGATCAACAGCGTGCCTCGCCACGATCGCGGACGCTGCATGCAACTCGGCTTCTGTTTCCAGGGCTGCAAGAGCGGCGCCAAGTGGAGCACGCTCTACACCGAGATCCCCAAGGCCGAGGCCAGCGGCAACTTCGAGTTGCGGCCGCAATCGCACGTCACCAAGATCGAGCACAACGATGCCGGCAAGGTCACGGGCGTGGTCTACATGGACAAAGACGGCAAGGAGCAGCGGCAGAAGGCGCGCGCGGTCTGCGTGGCCGGCAACGCGATCGAGACGCCACGCCTGCTGCTGCTCTCGGCGTCGGCCAAGTACCCCGACGGGCTGGCCAATTCATCGGGGCAGGTCGGCCGCAACTACATGCGCCACATGACGGGCTCGGTGTACGCAGCGTTCAAGCAACCGGTCAACATGTACCGCGGCACGACCATGGCCGGCATCATCCGCGACGAAGCGCGCCACGACACCAAGCGCGGCTTTGCCGGCGGCTACGAAATGGAAACGCTGGCGCTGGGCGTGCCCTTCATGGCGGCGTTTCTCGACCCGGGCGCGTGGGGGCCGGAGTTCGCGTGGTGGATGGACCACTACCAGAACCTGGCGGGGATGTGGCTCGTCGGCGAGGACATGCCGCGCGAGGGCAACCGCATCACGCTGAACAAGGACGCGAAAGACCAGTACGGCCTGCCGGCGCCCAACGTGCATTTCGACGACCACCCGAACGACATCGCGATGCGCAACCACGCGTTCGCGCAGGGCGAGAAGGTTTATCAGGCAGCGGGTGCGATCAAGACGTTCCGCACGCCGCCGTACCCGAGCACGCACAACCTCGGCACCTGCCGCATGAGCGCGCAAGCCAAGGACGGCGTGGTCAACAAGTGGGGCCAGTCGCACGACGTTGCCAACCTGTTCATCAGCGACGGCAGCCAGTTCACG